>JAJYVR010000308.1 GCA_021791935.1 Acidobacteriota bacterium | reverse complement strand
GGCAAGCCATTGCCCAGCGCGTCGGTCGCCGGCAAGATCGAGCGCGTGGATTTTCTGCCCGCCTACATCGAGAAGATTGCGGGATTTGCGGATCTGGAAAAGATTGCAGCAAGCGGATACAAACTCGCCATCGATTCCATGTACGGAGCGGGCGGCGGAATTCTGGCGGAAATTTTCGGCCGCGTGAAGATTCCTTGTATTGAAATCCATCGGGAACAAGATCCGCTATTTCCCGGCATCAATCCGGAGCCGATTCTGCCGCATCTTCGAGAACTGCAACAAGTGGTGGTCGAACAGCATTGCCAGGCCGGATTCGCTACGGATGGAGATGCCGACCGCATCGGCGCGGTCGACGAAAAGGGCAACGTGGTCGATGCGCACAAAATATTCTCGATCCTGCTGCGCTGGCTGATTGAACGCAAACAGTGGCCCGGCGAAGTGGTGCGGACCTTCAACACCACGCGTATGGTGGACCGCATCTGCGCGCGGCATGGCCGGAAATTGCACGAGGTTGGCATCGGCTTCAAGCACATCTGCGATCTGATGCTGGAACGGGAGATCCTGATTGGCGGCGAGGAGTCGGGCGGGATCGGCATTGCGCGGCACCTGCCGGAACGCGATGGTTTGCTGAACGCGCTGCTGCTGGCCAATGTGATGGCGGACGAAAACAAATCCCTTGGCGAGCTGGTGGCGGATTTGCAGCAGGAATACGGCGAGCACCACTACGACCGGATCGATATGCACATCAGCGACGACATAAAAAATTCGGCGATCGCACGGGCGCGCGCAGGCGTGAAGGCCTTTGCCGGGATGCTGGTGGATCGAGTGGAAACTTTGGATGGCATCAAATTTTTCCTGCGCAATCCGGAGGCAGAGACGAAGCCGAACGCGGCGGAAAGCTGGCTGTTGCTGCGCGCGTCTGGGACCGAGCCCTTGCTGCGCATCTATGCGGAATCCTGCTCCCCGGAAGCCGTGCAGCGACTGCTACAGGCTGGTCGCGAGTTTACGCTGCCGTCAGGCGGTTCGCGATGAAGGTGGAGTTGCGGGTCCGCGGCTTGCTGTTCGACATGGACGGAGTGCTGATGAGTTCGATCGGCTCGGTCGAACGCAGCTGGCAGCGATACGCCGTCTCCCGCGGTCTCGATCCGGAACACGCCATCCACCTGGCACACGGTCGGCGCGCAATTGAAACGGTGCGGGCCCTGCGGCCAGACCTGGATGATGCCACCGAGCTTCGCTACATTGAAGACCTGGAAGTGGAAGACAACGAAGGGTTAGTGGTGTTGCCTGGCGTCAAAGAGTTGCTGGCCGCGTTGCCGGAGGGCTCCTGGGCGGTGGTGACCTCGGCCACCGAACGGCTGGCGCGGAGCCGCATGGCCCATGCCGGAATCAAGATTCCAAGGCATTTTGTCACGGCGGAAACTGTGAGTCAGGGCAAGCCCCATCCGGAGCCATACCGGCACGGCGCAGCGTTGCTGGGCGCCGCGTCCGCGGAGTGCCTGGTGGTGGAAGATGCTCCCGCCGGAGTTAGGTCGGGCAAGGCAGCCGGATGTCCGGTGCTGGCTGTATTGACGACATACGCTCCGGAAACCTTAGCCGACGCGGACTGGCGCGTACAAAACCTGGCCGGCGTACAGGCCAATCCTGACCGTTCCGGTCGGATTTTTCTTCGGTTCGACTCCGTGGATTGACACCGGGGAGCGGTAAAAGATTGCCTCGAAGCCGAAAGTCCGGACATCCTTCCTACAAGCGAATATTCACATTTCTGTTCGTTTTCCACCCTGCTCAGTGAGAGTATGATGGGTTGTCGGGAGCTTATTTCCCCTCGCAAGACGCTTCTTGCCAATGTCCTTTGAATCGTGAGTTTTGAAGCTCGACGCAAGGACCGATGTCTTCTATGTCTACTTTGACTTGAAGATGAAGATATTCCTACTAGCGATTTTTCCACTGTCGGACTCGATTCAGGCCAACCATTTTCTGCCGAGGCAGCTTTACAATGAGTTCAGAACCCGAGGCAAGCTTTATGAATATGACATGCGCAAATAAAGATTGCGGAGCAGAGTTGAAATATCTGCGCGGCGGTCGGCTCTTCTTAATGGAGCGTCAGCCGAGTTCGCTTGCGACCGCAGATCCAGAGGCCCAGCGCGCGGTCACCATGCGGCGCTATTTCTGGTTATGCGAAAGCTGCGCCCAACGATATTCGATTCGGCGCTGGACGGAGAACGGAATCGAACTGGTTCCGAGGATGAAGCGTGTCCAAGTGGCGACGGCGGCGCTGCCGCACGAATGGACCCTGCCGGGCCTGGTCGGCTAGTTCCCTGCTATTCACTGGAACGCGCAGGCCTGTTTGTTCCGTTTTCAGGATTTCTCCAGTTCTCCAGGGGGGGCACACCTGCGGCGGCGTGACTCTGTTTGCCGGCATACCAGGCCTTTACATATTTCCAATGGGTGTACACGGAGTGGTTGAAGTGCAGTACGAAGCCTTCCAATCCATCGAGAAATCCCAGGCGAAAGATGTAGTTCTTGATGAACGTGGCGATGGGATTGAGGACCACATTCCAGGCGAACGCCCCTAGCGAAGAACTTACTTTTCCCTTCTCGAACAGTTCCCGCGTGCTG
>JAJYVR010000058.1 GCA_021791935.1 Acidobacteriota bacterium | reverse complement strand
TGTAACTCGCCTGGAGGGTGGCGGAAACAATTCCGAAGCGGGAGGCAACCGTAAAAAAAACAGAAAAATGTTTCAAGGACCGAATCTCTTTCGCCGAAACAACGTCATAAGGAATAGCGGCGTCGAGTGAGTCGAGTGAATGGATGCGGCCGGTGGCCGTGGCCTTCGCTTCGACAGGGGCAACAGGCGCAATACAGCAGCAGGAGCAACTATGGCGCGGGCCATTCGGAAGCAAACTTGGAAACGCTCGGTTCATCCGCAAGGGGACACGATCTATCGCGCGGCTGCGGTAGCGGCGGCGTTGATGGTGCTGGCGGCCGCGCCGTTTTTTTGAGATGAATTTGGCTGCGCGCGGGCCACTTCGACATTCCCTCGAACCCACTCAAGCCAAAGCGCGGCTTGAATGGGGCGCGCGGCTGCCGCTCGATTTTGTTTCCTGGATTTAGAGGAAGCTGGCGCGCCGCACTGTTTGCCGAAAGTCGTCGCCGTACATGGGGACAAGGATACACATTTCCTGTAGACGAGATCGCATTTCTTCGCCGATGCGATCGCCGAGAGATTCGTTACCCATCGTGCGTGGTGTTTGCTTGCCCGATGCAGTTCCTGAAACAGCCGCATCGTCCACTGGCAGCGGCCCGTTCTGCGCCTTCACTAACGCAGGAGGCAGGTTCGGAAAATTAGTTGTGATAAGGGTAGTTCGCTTGTCGTTATAGCGGGTATTCAAGACATGTGCGACCGTGTCCCATACCCAATCTGTCCTCTTCGCTGCGCCTAGCTCATCTAGTAGCAGAATTTCCGTTTCAAATAATGGCCGCAAGATCCCCATTTCTGTTGCGGCGACCTGAGGATTATAAGAATTCTGGATCTGCTTCAGCAGGTCGCGATAATCGCAGAAAATTCCCGTGGCTCCTCGCTGCTTGATGAGCTCAATTAACAATCCAACGGCCAGGTGCGTTTTCCCGCATCCGATGCTGCCGGTCAGCAACAAGCCGCGCCCTTCGGTCTCCAGCGGATAGGCTTCGGCAAACCGGCGCGCTTTCATCAGGGCCATACCCAGGGAACGGTCAGCTCCGGAAAATCCAGTGTCAAAGCTTTCCAGCGAACAGTGGGTGTAGCGCTGGGGAATGCGGGCCTTTTGCAGGCGCAGCGCCGCCTTTTTTTCGATGCGACAGGAGCATTCGGCGGCGAATTGTTCTCCTCCGCGACGCACCATGGTGACGCCGATGCCGCCGCAATGGGGGCAAGCAGCGGTAGGGTTGTCGGTCAGTTCGATCATGGTGAGCGATTCAGATTTCTGTGTGCCTTTTCAGTATCGCAGGACAGGGTGGGGCCGCTGGAGAATTCCTGCATTGCAGGCTGTGGGAATCTCGCATAAACTAGAGGGTAGCGTTTTGAGAAAGGTTTTCGTCACCATGCCGAAGCCAGGAATCCATCCGAATTACGAAGCCATCCGCGTGGTGTGCGCCTGCGGTCACAGCTTTGAGACCCGTTCGACCCATAAGGGCGACATCCACATGGAAATCTGCTCCAACTGCCACCCGTTCTTTACCGGCAAGCAGAAGATGATCGATACTGCCGGTCGCGTGGAGCGCTTCCGCCGCAAATACGCGCAGTCGGACTCCTCGAAGGCAGAGGCAGCCGCCGGGACCGCGAAGTAACGGCGCACGCATTGGAAACACACTGAGGCCTCCGCCGCGGCGGGGGCCTTTTGGTTGTTAAGCTTTGGGATGCGATAGAAACAATCTATGAGCGCCATCGCCGTGCAGCATTTTTTACGACGCGCCAAAGACTTCGAGTATTCGATGAAGCTCTGTAATGAATCGAGCCTTACGGCTGAAGTCGAGTTTCCCGCTACGGGTGTATCCCGGAGCAATGAGTGTCTGCAATCCGCCGCGCTATTGGGCATACATGCGGCGATTTCCTATGCGGACGCGTTGCGCACTGCGTTGGGGGATACGGAACTTTCTGCTGAGGACCACCAAAAAGCCGCAGGACGCTTGAGACAGGTGCTCGTTGATAAGAAGGTCGAAGACCTCAAAGGTGTACAGCGATTCAGCGCTTTGGTTGGCAAAAAGAGCGCGATTGCCTACGGGAAAGACCGAACGAACGACAACGACATGAAGATGATCGTCGAAAGCAGTCAACGATTTTCAGCTTGGATCAACCAGATTGGGAAACAACTGAAGGTAGAAGGATGGGAAAATGTCACCAACGAAGCATGATCAAATCATGATCGGGCGCGCAAAGAATGCGTTGCTTTCTTATTTTGAACAACGTCTCTCTGTCCCTAAGATTTACCTGGATGCCGATTGGGAGGGAGCAAAGGTGGACGCCCTTGCCATTGACCGTGCCGGAGTTGGAGATGTGTCAATCGCGCTCATCGTGACCAGTGGTGACGCGCTTGTGAAACGTTTTGAATCGATTAAGAAATTGCATACTATTCCAGCCCACTTCAAATATTTGGCTCTAGCTTCGGAGGATTTTAGTGAGATGGATACTTCGGCAGGTCAAGATTCGGTTCTACGAACATCGAAAGCTCCCATCTGGTTTGCAGATGATGGTGTGGGACGCATCGGACACCTCCTTATCGATTTGAAAGGTGAGCGACCCAACATCACAGTTCCTATTTCTGCGGAGCGTTTTCGTTCCAACCAGCATATTTATGATCTAGCAGATGCTTTTGCCTCAAGTCATACAGCCGATTTTGAAGTTAGAGAAAGCTCCTTGTAGTGAAAAAGCATTGGGACAATCCGGCGGAGCACGCGATGCCTAAGCGGGCGCGCGTTCCTGCGTCGGTGCAGATTGGCCGAGTGCGGATTGCGCCGGCGACGGTGCTGGCGCCGATGGCGGGCGTGACGGACACGGTGTTTCGCCGATTCATCCGCAATGCAAGTTTGTTCAGTCACACGGAAGCGCCGCAAAGCGCGGCGGCGGATTTTTCCGATGGCATTGAAGCCAGCGTGACGAATCAGCAGTCGGGCTGCGGGCTGATCATGACGGAGTTTACCTCGGCGGACGGTCTTTCGCGCATGCGCGAGTCGAAACGCAAGCGGTACCTGACGTACTACGAAGACGAGCATCCGATCGCGGCGCAACTGTTTGGTTCCGATCCGGAGACGTTGTCTGAGGCGGCGCGCATTGTGGAAGATGCGGGCTTCGACATTGTGGATTTGAACCTGGGATGTCCGGCGAAACGCGTTGTCAGTTGCAACGGAGGCAGCGGGCTGCTGCGCGACCTGCCGCTGATTGCGCGCATATTTGAGCGGGTGCGAGCGGCCGTGAAAATTCCCTTTACCGTGAAGTTTCGCATGGGATGGAACGACGACAGCATCGTGTGCGTGGAGCTGGCGAGGTTGGCGGAGTCGAGCGGATTGAATGCTGTGGCACTGCACGCGCGCACGCGGGAACAGGGTTATTCCGGGCAGGCGCGATGGGAATGGATTGGGGCCATCAAGCAGGCGGTGGCAATTCCGGTGATTGGGAACGGCGATATTCGCACGCCGGAGGATGCATGCGCGCTGGTGGCCGAGACTCACTGCGATGCGGTGATGATTGGCCGCGCCGCGCCGGCGAATCCGTGGATTTTTCGCCAGATTGCGGAGTATACGAGCAGCGGAACCTACACGCAGCCCACGGAACTGGACCGCTACAACCTGATTCGCACGTATTTTTCCATGCTGCTGGACCAGGAATTTCCGGACGCGACCGGCAAGATGAAGCAGTTCGCTTCGTGGTTCACCCATGGCGTTCCAGGCGGCGCGGGACTGCGGAAGGCGATTTACGAAGCAAAGACGGGGCCCGCGATTATTGAGGCGGTGGAGCGATTCTTCGCTTCGCGGCTTGCTACTGGTTCGGGGGAAATGGCTGAATCAGCTTTGGCTCTAAGTTCTTGATTATCTGGGACAAGTTCTCCCCCGTACCAGGTTGACCCGAGAAAGGTTTTGACTCTTATTTTATTTTAGCTAAGATAAGTTAGCAGCATGAGGAAGGTGGCATGATTTCCGCGACCATATTCGAGGCAAAAACGAATCTATCGGAGCTGGTGAAGAAGGCCCAAAAAGGGGAGATCGTGATCATAACCTCTGGACGGGACAAGACGCCGGTAGCCAAACTGGAAGCGATCCACCGGGTGGGGAAGAAGCGGCTTGGCGCTTTGGAAACACCGGGGTTTCAGTTGACCGATGCGTTCTTTGAACCACTGCCGGAGGACGAACTGCGTATGTGGAATGGAGAAGGGGACTGAGAGTCCTGCTCGACACACACGCTCTGCTTTGGGCCACTCTTTCTCCCGCCGCCTTGAGCCGGGAGGCTGCCGCGATTATCGCGGATGAGTCGAATGTGGTCCTTGTATCGGCTGCATCCGCATGGGAGGTCGCCACGAAGGTGCGCCTGGGCAAGCTTCCAGGAGCGGCAGAACTCGAAAAGGATTTTCTGGATGTGATGGACGATGCCGGCTACACACTTCTTCCTATCCAGGCCGAGTGTGGGCTGCGTGCGGGACGCCTCATCAGCGAGCATCGCGATCCTTTTGACCGGATGATTGCCGCCCAGTCTTTGGCGGAAGACATTCCCGTCCTCAGCGCCGATTCAAAGCTGGACATGCTGGGAGTGCGGCGGATTTGGTGAACCAAATCGGTCAGGCAGCTATAGCAAGGAAGCCTTATTTTTCGCGGCGCTTGCGGAAGACGACGCGAACTTTTTCCCGCCAGCGCTCGTCGAGCGCGATCAGTGTCCAGTCCACTTCCTGGGAGACGTAGCGCAAGACCACTTCGGTTGCGGGATGAATGCGCAACGCGGGCGCGATGAGATAGAGCAAGGGGGGCTCCGCGCGAAGCTGTTTGCCGGGAAAATATCCGAAGCGCTCAAGGTCGCTTTTTGCGAAGGGGCTGGCGGCCTTGTCCGCGATGGGGCGATGATGCTGGCGCACTCGCACCCAGTAATCCAGCGACTGCAACGCCAGATGTAAATCTTCATCCGCTTTGATTTCGATTACGACCAGGCGGCCATCTCGACGCACAGCAAGCAGGTCAAGCACGGCGCGATCGGCGGCGGAAAACGCCGGGACCTGGGCGTACACGGGCTGCGGCTCGATCATGGCGTCAATGGAGTCGAGCGAGCGTCGCAACATGGATTCCAGCCATCGCTCCGGCTGCTGACGATAGAGCGTGTCGCGTTTATCGCCGCTGGGCCGGCGACGGGCCACGAGTTCGCCGAGCATTTCGCGCAGCTTGGGGGCCGGTTCCTCGGTCAGGAGGGTGGCGTTGGCCCCGCTGCCAAACAGGATTTCTTCGGAACGCGCAAAGCTGTTGTCCGCCGCGCTGGTGCGGACCCGGGCGAACTCGAGGCCATTCCACAGCAGGCCGACTTCGGATCCGCTGCGAAAGGCGACTTCCATGTGCGCGACGGCATGGGCTGGAAGCAGCGCTTGCACGCGCTGGATGGCGGGATGAAAGCGTTCCTCCGCGGCGGATGTGTTGGGCGCATGAACCAGGCGGGACTCGAAATTTCCCTGGTCGCTGTACTCGCGCCGGTACAATTCCTCTGTTTTTTCATCCAGTTCGTAGAGTTCCCACTTGGCTGCGCGGAGATTCATCCACGCCAGCCGCGCCGCCGTCACGGTGGACTTTCCACGCGGCAGAATCAGTCGCAATCCTTCTACCAGGCGTCGGCCGCCGCTATGCTCGCGGCAGTGATGGAGCCAAAGAACGCCCAGCGTCAGAATGCCATCGATGAGGGACTGACTTTCATCGGCGTTGATGGCAATCAGGGCCCAGGCGGAGTTGCCGCAGACCAGCGTTCCGCGCGCATAGGAGGGGCCGAAGCTGCGCTCCAGGTCCATGGCGGTGCGCAATCCCTCGACTTTAAAGTCGGGGAAATGGCGGGGCAAAAGGCGCTCCAGCAGCGGAATATAGCGGGAGCGGGTGTTGTCGCGCTGCGAAGGCAAGCGACGCTGCTGCGGTTGCAATTCCATTGTTTGCGGTTTGGTTTGGCCCATGCGCAGCACATGGAGGCGCAAGCCGGTTTTGCGCACCGTGACGTTGACGACGTGCCGAATGCAATTGCGCTCTTCCGACCACACATGCAACACGCAGTGGCCATGCTCCGCCGCAACGGTTGCGGTGGCCAATCGCAGATCGAAAAGGATGCGGCCATTTTCCAGCAGCACGGCCGCAGGCTGGTCGTCGAAAAAAGTTTGCAACTGCAGCGCAAGTTGCTCCGATGTGGGGCCGTCTACCATCCCATCCGCTCGCGAAGAGACGTGATGTGGGCGGTGTGATGGCGGCCATGCCATGCGTACAGCGCTGCGACCTGCTCCACGGTCTGGTTGCCGGATTCAGGATGTTTGTAGCCGCGCTTCGACCAACCGGATTCATCCAGCGAGCGCAGCAGAGTGACCCAGCGCGCATGGAGAGAGTCGAGCAGTTGCAGCGAGACTTCCACAGGCAGGGTGCGCGCATCCTGCAGCTCCGCCCAGAGATTTTCCTTGTAGGGGGTGATCGCGGGCCAATCTTCGGTGAGCGCCAGCCGAATTCGCGCAGTGGCCTGCATGTGGCTGTCGGCGACATGATGGACGGTTTGGCGCACAGTCCAACCGCCTTCGCGATACGGGGTGTCGAGCTGCGATTCGGAAAGTCCGCGGACGGCATCCCGCAGTTTTTTCGGCAGTTCGGCGATGTTCTGGATCGCCTCTTCACGTTCCTGCTGGGTCAGGGTGGCGGGTCGAACAAATTTTCCAATGGGATGACGCAGATCGTTGTTCATGCCCTCCACGCTACCACGGAACGTTCCTCTACGACCACGAACCGCGTTCATGCACTGGTACGGGATTTGGACGTTGCAGTGCGTCTTTCGACATTTGGGTGAATCTAAAAGATAGAATTGAAACGGGCCGGCAGCCGTGCGCCCGATCCCCGCGTCATTCCAGAGGAGTTGTCCATGCAACCAGCATCGCCCGACACTCGCAAATTTTTCTACGAACATCTCGGTCTGAACGAGCAGCTTTTGGAGCAGTGTTTGGCTGCGGCGCTGTCGGCCGGCGGCGATTACGCGGACCTTTATTTCGAATACGTGACCGCCAGTTCGCTAACGGTGGACGAATCGCTGGTGAAGTCCGCCAGCCAGGGAATCAGCGCGGGCTGCGGCCTGCGAGTGGTTTCTGGCGAGCGCACTGGATACGCGTACACGGACGATTTGTCTCCGGAACGGCTTTTGCGCGCCGCGCATACGGCGGCGTTGATCGCGAGCGGCCCATCGAAGCAACCGGTGCAGGGCTTTCGCGAGTCGGCTTCGGCTGGACTGTATACCGTAGCCTCGCCGGGAAGCGATTCTGAAACACCGGCGAAGCTGGCGTTGATCCAGCGGGCCGATCGCGCTGCCCGAGCGTACGACGCGCGCATCGTGCAGGTGCAGGCAAGCTTCGCCGACGAACTGCGGCGCATTCTGGTGGCCGGATCGGACGGCAGTTTTGCGACCGACACGCAGCCGCTGGCGCGGTTGAATGTTTCGGTAATCGCGAAAGAAGGCGAAAACATCGCGCGTGGCAGTTCTGGCGGAGGAGGTCGAGTATTGTTGGACTTCTTCCTGACAGATAAAACGCCAGAATACTTTGCGACCGAAGCGGCGCGGCAGGCGGTGCTGCAACTGGGCGCAGTGCCTGCTCCCGCAGGAGAGATGCCGGTGGTCCTCGGTCCAGGATGGCCGGGAGTCTTGTTGCATGAAGCGGTCGGACATGGTCTGGAAGCGGACTTCAATCGCAAGAAGACCTCGGCGTTTGCGGGACTGATCGGGCAGATGGTCGCGAGCCCGAAGGTGACGGTGGTGGACAACGGGACGATGCCAAATCGCAGGGGTTCGTTGAACGTGGATGACGAAGGCTCGCCCACGCAGGAGACTGTATTGATTGAAAACGGCGTGCTGAAGGGATACATGAGCGACAAACTTTCGGCGCGGCTGATGGGCATTGCCGACACCGGCAACGGACGTCGCGAAAGCTATCAGCACATCCCCATGCCGCGCATGACGAACACATACATGCTGGCGGGCGAAGACGATCCAGGAGACATTATCCGCAGCGTACAGCGCGGTCTGTACGCGGTGAATTTTGGCGGCGGGCAGGTGGACATCACCAACGGAAAATTTGTTTTTTCGGCGTCGGAAGCGTATCTGATCGAGGATGGAAAGATCACCGCGCCGGTAAAAAATGCGACCTTGATCGGCAATGGCCCGGAGTCGTTGAAATATGTGTCCATGGTGGGCAACGATTTGAAGCTGGATGAGGGCGTGGGCACCTGCGGCAAAGCGGGGCAAAGCGTCCCCGTTGGGGTGGGCATGCCGACCATCAAGCTGGACAAAATGACGGTCGGCGGCACAGGAAATTAGGGCATTTTCGCAGTTACTGCGATGCGGACATTGCGCGATCCCACACTGGCTGCGCCAGGATGGGGCACCCATGCCAATCTTGCATCGGCGGAAATGCTCGAATCGGTCGCGACTGAGACATCGAGGAAATACTTGTGAAGAATGCAACTGTGACTGTATCCGAAAATAAGATTTCGACCGAATTTGTAACTGACATTGTTACAAAGGCATTGCAGGCGGGCGCCAGCGATGCGGAAGCCGTGTTTTCTGAAGGCGACGAGTTCGAAACACTGGTGCGGCTGGGGCAGGTGGAGCAGTTGAAAGAAGCCGGGGCGCGCGCGGCCGGGTTGCGCGTGTTCCAGGGCAACCGCACTGCCTCCACAACAACCAGCGACCTGACGGCCGAGGGCATCGAGAGGCTGATTTGCGGCGCCATGGCGCTGGTGCAGGTGACCAGCGAAGACCCGTTTGCGGGATTGCCGGAGCCGGGGGAATTCGGCAAGCTGGCGGGCGATCTCGACCTGTATTACGACGACGTTTATTCGCTGCCGGCGGCGGAGCGGATTGAATATGCGCGGCGCACGGAAGCGGCGGCCATGGCTGCCGACGCGCGGATACAGAACTCCGGCGGCGGGAGTTTCGATGCTGCCACCGGACGCAAAATATTGGCAAATTCGCGAGGATTTGTTGGAGAAGTGCGCCGCTCTTCCTGCTCTATCAGTGCGCAGCCGATTGCGATGTCGCCGGATGGAGGCATGCAGCGCGACTATTGGTATTCCAGCCAGCGATCGCTGGGGCTGTTGGATTCGCCGGAATCGGTGGGCCTCGAAGCAGCGCGGCGAACGGTGCGAAAGCTGGGCGCGCGGAAGGTACCCACGCAGCGGGTTCCGCTGGTCTTTGCGCCGGAGGTTGCCAGCTCGATTCTGGGCGCCATTATCGGTGCGATCAATGGAAACGCGGTGTATCGCAGTTCCTCTTTTTTAGCGGGCAAGCTGGGTGAAGCGGTGGCGGGCAGCAACCTGACAATCGTCGACGATGGAACGATGGTGGGCGGTTTCGGCAGTTTATATTTCGATGGAGAGGGCTTGCCGACGCGACGCAAAACGGTGCTTGACCGAGGCGTGCTGACCAGCTATCTGCTGAACACGTACACGGCGCGAAAGCTGGGCCTGAAATCCACGGGGAATGCCTTGCGGGGCCTCGCGGGCAGTCCTGGAATCAGTTGCGGGAATTTTTATCTTGAGCCGGGGGAGAAGACGCAGGAGGAAATTTTAGCGGAGATTTCCAACGGCCTGTACGTGACCGACCTGATTGGACACGGCGTCAACATTGTCACCGGAGATTATTCCCATGGGGCTTCCGGGCTATGGATTGAAAACGGGGAACTCGCGTATCCGGTGGAAGAAATTACCGTGGCGGGCAATCTGAAGGAGATGCTGCACAACATTTCCAGCATCGGGAACGATTTGATTTTTCGCAGCTCCGTGGCGTGTCCCACGATCGTAATTGAAGGGATGACGATCGCGGGAGAGTAAGCGGATTTTCGGCCCCACGCTGGGGCATGTCAACACTGATCCATAATTTCCCGATAGATTGCAACGATATACCGCAAAAGCAGGAGGAATGCCCTAGTACTACAGTTGTAGATAAGTGTTATGCTGTGGATGCTCTGGATAAGCGGTTGCTCTGCAACTGAGATGGAAAATCGACTGGCAGGATGGAAGCGCGAGTTGCTGCGTGCGCACGGCCTGATTGCGGGGTTGTTTGCGCGATCGGAGGCGCGTGGGCGCAGTCTGGCGTATATGCGGGGACTGCTGAACGGATGCGAGCGGAAGAACGGCTGGCAGATGGCGGAGTGGATGGGCGAAGCGTCGCCCTATGCGATGCAGCATCTGTTGGACCGTGCAAGCTGGGATGCGCGCGGTCAACGCCTTCCTGAAATGGAGAAGCGCATAAGTCTGTCCTCACGTACTTTGTTGTGGTTCAACTGCACCACTCGCATCCGGCGCTTTTCGCGGGGCTAACGGAGTCAACCCATGTACAAAATCGCATAAAAGCTCTGCCCCGCCCCGCTATGCCAGGTTATTTTTCAATTGCGGCTTTTGCCTTCTGGTCGAAGATCGTCGCATTAAACCAGTTTGGGTAAATCGCAGCCGGTTTGGTTGACTCGTCGAGCAGCTTCAATTCCTGCTCGCTTAGCGTCAATTCCGCCGCCTGGAGATTGTCTTCGAGTTGGGAGAGCTTGCTTGCGCCGACCAGTACGGATGTGACGGCGGGCCGTGTCAATAGCCATGCAATGGAAACCTGGGCGAGTGATGCATCATGCGCATTTGCAATCGCTTTTAGTTTTTCGAGCAGGTTGTAGCCATGCTCACGGTCGAACGGAAGGATATCGAACCCTGTCAGGCGGCCCCCATCTCCCTGCGGATTCTGTCGCGTGTACTTTCCCGTCAGAAAACCGCCAGCAAGCGGACTCCAGACGATGACCCCAATCCCGGCGTCGAGCGCCATGGGGGCCAACTCGTGCTCCAGATCGCGGCCCACCAGTGAGTAATACATCTCCGCCGCGCGGAACGTGGTCCATCCATATTGTTTCTGCATGCCAACGGCCTTGGCCGCCAACCAAGCAGGCCAGTTGGAGAATCCGATGTAACGAACCTTGCCCTGGCGAACGAGGTCATTCAAGGTCTCCAGAACTTCTTCGACCGGAGTGTACGGATCGACCCGGTGCAGCAGATAGACATCCAGATAATCCGTATTCAGGCGTCGCAGGCTTGCCTCAACGGACGCGCAGAGATGCTGGCGCGAAAGACCTGTGTGAATCAGCGCATCACCGGTGCGAAACCCGGCCTTCGTGGCGACGATCACGTCTTTCCTGCGAGCGCCAAGAGCCTCGCACAACATCTGCTCCGATTGACCGCTGGAGTACGCGTCGGCTGTATTGAAAAAGTTCACGCCCGCATCGAGCGCCTTGGCTACCAGTTGATTGGCTCCCTTCTGGTCTACTTTGGCAATCGCAGCCATGGGGCCCTCCGCTGCGCCGAAAGTCATAGCGCCGAAGGCCAGCTTCGACACGAGCAACCCGGTATTGCCGAGACGAGAATAAAGCATGGGACACCCTCCTCACTGTAGCCGCCCTGCAGCATGCTGCAGAGGAAATCAGCAGCAAATGTAGTCTAAAGCCTCTTATCTACATTCCCATGAACACGTCTCCAGCCTGTCCCAGCGCTTCGATCTGTCTTTCTGTCTTTCAAAGACGCGCACATAACCATAATCATTTTCCACCGCCGTCAGGATGGAGGTGTCCGTCGTTAGCGCCGTATCACCGGCAGGCTGTGCGTGCGCAAAAGATGGAATCGATAGTAAATCGCGACTTCAGCAGGCCGGTGTCGATGGGCAGTATGTATATCTATTGTTCAAGGCTCTCAAGCAGAACCTGCGCATCAAGACCTTCATCGGCACCAGCGCCAACGCACTGCAGATTCAAATCTGGACCGCACTGATCGCCATACTCCTGCTTAAATATCTGCAACTGCGCGCCCGCTTCGGCCGGAGCCTGTCCAATCTCGCTGCCCTCTTGCGCCAGCAGCTATTTGTCTGCCGCGATCTGTGGGACTGGATCCATCAGCCCGTTCAGCCTCCACCAATACTCACGGACTCTGCCGAGCATATCTCCTTTTCCTGGCATGGCAATCTGGACAGCAGAACCACAACCTCAACCTCGCGCTCCAAGCAGACCGCCTGAAAATGCCGCCCCTTTCACTATCAAAACGCCTCGATTCCGGCTAATTGGGACAGCAGTGCCTTCCACCACAATGCGGTGCATTCCTCATGCTGAATCCGTCGAACTTCCCCCGCAAATCTCCATTCGCGGACGCAGCTATTTGCCGGCCGCAGCCCTTCAGTCCAGGAACATCGCCTCGATGTCCCACCAATTGTCCACGCGGCGATAGCCGGAGGTGTGGACGTTGTGAGGCGCGGTAAAAAGAATGCCTTCGCCCTGGAAGGAAGCCAGGTTGCGCGGCATGTCGTCGATCAGAAAATCCGCATGCAAAATACTTTTGTCGCCACAGAAGACGAAGTTTTGCGGCGAGAGAAAATCGTAATGCCGGCGCAGCCAGCGATACTTTGAGCCAAAGGAGCCTGGAAATGCCATGGCTGCCGTCGCAATGAATATCTGGTAACGGCGGCTCATCCGCAACAACACTTCCTGGCTGCCCGGAATGACGGGAATGTCCTCAAAAAAACCGTCGCTCAGCAGATAGGAATCGATCCGCTTCTGCCCTTCCGGCGGCAGCACCTGCCAAAGCCATTTGCCCTGAATGTCCTGCTTGGTCAGCGAGGTATGTTGTTCGCGACTGTAGCGGGCAAGCAATTCGCCCAGCGTGTCCGCCATCACCTCATCCATATCGACGGCGATTCGCTGCATACGGGCCCGCCGTCAATCCTCTCGCGCGGGGCGGTCGGAGCCGGTGGGCTTTGCGCGCGCCGCATCGTTGGCCAGGCCTGCCGGTTTTTTCGGCGCGGAGGGAAGGTGGATGGCATCGCTCAGGTCGACGGCGGGATTGTAGAAGAGGAAGCGTCCGCAGGATTCGCAGAAATGCACGGCTCCCTGACGAATCTCATTCCATCGCTGTGGCCGCACCATCATCTGACAGGCGGAACAACGCTGCTGCTCGACGGTCGCAATGGGCATTTTGCGGGCGGCGGCCATGCGATCGTATTCCGACAGCAATTGCGGGTCCGCAGACTGGCGCGCGGCATCGAGTTCACGATGAAGTTCCGCCAGGATAGCCTTGTCGCGGTCGCGTCCGAGTTGCGATGCGGCCTTCTCATTCTCCAACGCCTGAAGTTGGTTGGCGCGGGTCTCATGCAACAACCGCTGCTTCACTTCCAAGGCCTCGGTTTCCATCAGGCTGGCAAATTCCAGTTCGTCAATGCGATCGATTTCCTTTTTGCAAAATTTCAGCTGATGTTCCAGCGCTTTTACCTGGCCATCGCTCTTGGCATCGTTCAACTGGACGCGATAGCGGGCGGCTTTCACGCGCATGTCTTCCGCATCCAGCTCCAGTTTGCGACGCAAGGACGCCTCTTTGGCAAGCGCAGTCGCATTCTGCTCCAGCAGGCGGCCAGTGTCGTAGAGCGCAGCCTCGCGCACCTCAACTCGCCCGCTGTATTGCGCAATTTGCACGCTCAACAGATGGGCCCTCTGCTCCAGCTCCTGCAGGTGAACGAGATTTTCCAGCCCATTGTGCATACAAGGAACGATAAAAACGCAGTCTAGCACGGACGCACTCTCGGCGCTGGTTTTGCGATGCAGGCTGGGCGCAAAAGCGAGAGCCAAGTGTGAAGCTGGATCTCGATTGTCGGCAAGTCTGGACGCTGGGAAGCGCGGAAACTGCCGTGGTCATTACAATGGATGCGGGAGTTTTCACCACCATGCGAAGATCGCTTCTATTGGCGGCCTTATTTTTGACCGGACTGAATTCCGTCGCACAAACAACGCCCCACGACCAAAGCAAGGCGTGGACCGTTGCCGACATATGGCGTGCCGGTGGGCCGACCGGACGTCCGCCGCGCGACTACCTATGGAGCCCGGACAGCGGCAGTGTCACGTATTTATCCGCGGACTCCGAGCACGGCCAGCCGGACGATGTGATCGCGGTGAACGCCGCCAGCAGCGCGGTCTCCGTGCTGGTGCCGGAAGCCCGACTGGCTGCCATTTATGGGGTGAAGAACGACGAGCGAGACCGCGACCGTCGCGACCGCTACGGAGTCTCCAGCTATCTGTGGTCGCCGGACTCGAAGTACCTGATCTTCGACAATACGGGCACGCTGTGGATCTACGACCTATCGAAGGGAACAGCGGCCGAGGCTGCCAAAACTGGGGCCGGCAGCGGCGACGATCCAAAATTTTCTCCCAGCGGCAATTCTGTTTCCTTTATTCGCGATCACAATTTGCATGTGCTGTCGCTCGATAGCAAGCGCGACGCCGCGCTGACCAACACCACCGAAGCAACCCTGCTGAACGGCGAAGTGGATTGGGTGTATGAAGAAGAGCTGGACGTTCGCAGCAATTATTTCTGGTCGCCGGACTCGAAGCACATTGCGTATCTGCAGATGGATGAGGCCACGGTGCCGACCTATCCAATCACGGATTGGATTCCAACCCACAGCACCGTCGATCAACAACGGTATCCGCAGCCAGGCGACCCCAATCCCGGAGCGCGCGTCGGCATTGTGGCGGCAAACGGCGGCGATACGCTGTGGCTGCATGTGCCCGTCAGCCAGCATAACGACTACATTCCGCGCTTCGGCTGGCTCGACAGCCACCACGTATGGGTGGAGGTGCTGCGTCGCGATCATGGCCACATGGAACTGTTTTTCGCGGACACGGAGACGGGGGCCGTTCGCAGCGTGCTAAAGGAGACGGCCAATAAATTTTTCGACGATGCCTACGATGTGCATTTTTTGCAGCGCGGACAATTTTTGTGGAGCAGTTGGCGCGACGGCAATACGCACTTGTATCTCTATCGCTACGATGCCAGCGATCCAATGACGGCGGACGCAACCCTGGTGCGGCAACTGACGCACGGCGATTGGGAAGTGCTGAGCGTGGCCGGCGTCGATGAGAAACAAGGGACCGTCTACTACACATCGAACGAAACCGACCCGCGAGAAGAAATGCTGTGGCAGATCGGCCTGGATGGCAATGGGAAGAAGATGCTCAGCAGGTTCCACGGAGTCCATCGCATCACTCTCTCGCCCGATGCAACCCACTATGTGGACTCCGCGTCCAGCCTGATGCAGCCGCCGGTAGTGAGCGTGTGCAACATGGCTGGCGCATGCACTCCGTTTTGGAACTCGTACCCGCTGGATGGATACAAGCTGGTCGCGCCGGCGATGTTTGTCGGCAAAGCGGTGGATGGAGAAACTTTGTATGGCGAGTTGCTGTTGCCGCCCGATCTGCATTCGACGGCCAGCGTGCCGTTGATTGTAAATCCCTACGGCGG
>JAJYVR010000307.1 GCA_021791935.1 Acidobacteriota bacterium | reverse complement strand
CCGTTCTTTCTGTATCTATTGCGGCGCGCAAAAAGCGGGTATGCCCTATGACGCCTTTGCTTAACTTTTCCGAAGTTTCATTTTCCTACGCAGGACGCACCATCTTCTCGGACTTGAGTTTTATCTTGCCGCGCGGTGATTGCACCGCATTGATCGGCCCCAACGGAATCGGCAAGACAACATTGCTCCGGCTCGCCTCCGGCATGCTCCCGTCTTCCGCAGGCCGTATATTGCTCGCGCAGCATGAACTGCAAAACCTTCGTCGAGACCGGGTGGCGCGACTGGTTGCGATGGTTCCCCAGCAGGTCGATGTGCCGTTTGCGTTCACTGTCCAGCAGATCATCGAGCAGGGCAGGACACCATACCTCGGCCTCTTTGGGGTGATGAAAGTAAAAGATCGGGATGCAGTCGAACAGGCCATCGAACTGGCCGATGTGGGCGGGCTGCGTCATCGCATCTTCAATCAACTCAGTGGTGGCGAACGCCAGAGAGTGAAAATCGCGCTCGGTCTCGCCCAGGAACCGCAACTGCTGCTGCTTGATGAGCCGACGCAGAACCTCGACATCGGACGCCAGCTAGAACTGCTGGAATTGATTCGCTCTTTGAATGCCAATGGCGTCACAATCCTGGCGGCCATGCACGATCTGCAATTGATCGCGGGAACATTCTCATCTGTTCTCCTGCTCAGTCCCAATCAACCTCTGCTGTATGGCAGTCCAATGGACGTGCTCAGGCCGAAGATACTGGAGCGCGCTTTCAATTGCCCGCCACAACAGCAGCCAATGCTCGTTACCCGCAGGACGCTGCGAAAGGACGCCGTCATATGAAGGTGCTTCCAGTCCTCGCCGAAACACTGGAGGCGATCGTGCCGCCCGATCCCCGTTACCTTGACCAGGCTCGCAGCCGTCTCGATAGTCTCACCAAGCCGCTTGGCAGCCTGGGAAGGCTGGAGCCGCTCGCAGCCCAGATATATGCAATCCGCTCAGGCACTATCCAGTTGCAGTTGAAGAAAGGCGTCTATGTTTTCGCTGCTGATCACGGCGTCACCTGCGAGGGCG
Organism: Acidobacteriota bacterium; assembly: GCA_021791935.1. Classification (GTDB taxonomy): domain Bacteria; phylum Acidobacteriota; class Terriglobia; order Terriglobales; family Acidobacteriaceae; genus JAKAAZ01. The sequence continues at coordinate 1,590 of JAJYVR010000307.1, read as the reverse complement.
TGAGCTCATATCCAAGAGAAGTGACCGCACAGATGGTCCAGAACTTTCTTGATGGGGGTGCCGCGATCAATGTGCTGGCGCGATTGCAGCAGGCGGATCTGACTGTCGTGGATGTTGGCGTGGATGCGGACTTCAGCGCGGTGGCCGCACTGCATAGCGCAAAAGTGCGTTACGGCAGCCGCAACTTGCTCCGCGAACCCGCAATGAGTCCGGAAGAATTATCATCCGCCCTCGAAGTGGGTCTCCATGTGGCGCACATGGCGAACGATCGAGGCCAGGATCTGCTCGCCGTCGGAGAGATGGGCATCGGGAACACGACCGCGGCGAGCGCAATTACCGCCATGCTTACCGGCCAACAGATTGCAAACGTCACCGGACGTGGCGCAGGCCTCGATGCTGCTGGCAGGAACACCAAGCTGCATATTATTCGGAAGGCGCTGAAGAGGCATTTTCCCGATGCGGTATCAAAGCCAAAGCCCATCCCAGATCCCATCGATGTCCTGCGCTGCGTCGGAGGCCTTGAAATTGCGGCGATGACCGGTTTCATCCTGGGCGCGGCCAGTTTTCGCAAGGCAATCGTTTGCGATGGCTTCATCTCCACTTCCGCGGCTGCCCTGGCCTATGCGATGGCGCCACACATTAAGGGCTATCTTATCGCCGGACATTGCTCTGAGGAACCAGGGCACCGCCACCTTCTCCGATACATCGGCATCCCCGCGGTCCTCAATCTCGGGATGCGTCTCGGCGAAGGCACCGGCGCGGTTCTGGCCATGCCCATCATCGAGTCCGCACTGCACCTCTATAGCAAAATGGCAACCTTTGCTTCTGCTGGAGTAAGCGAGGCGGAGGCATGAAGCAGTTCTTTCTGGATTTCCAAGTTGCGTTCCAGTTCATGACCCGCCTGCCGCTGCCAACGGTACAATTCCATCCAAGTGCTCTAGCGCGGGCGGCGAAGTTTTTCCCAATTGTTGGATTGACAATCGGGCTGATTGCGTCTGTTGCGTCGCATCTTCTTTCATCCCATCTGAGTCGTCCTCTTACGGCATTGCTGGCGCTGGTTTTCTTTATTCTCGTGACGGGAGCATTGCACGAAGATGGTCTGGCCGATGCCGCCGATGGCTTTGGCGGAGGATGGGACCGCAAGCAGGTGCTCGCGATTATGCGCGATAGCCGCATCGGCAGCTACGGAACGCTGGCGCTCATTCTTTCCATCGCAGCACGGTTGATTCTTCTAGCCACGCTTCCACTCAGCCGGTGGATGGCGTTCGTTGTCTCCGCGCAGGTCCTATGCAGGTGGACGATGTTGCCGTTGAGCTATTGGCTGCGTCCCGCCAGGCAAGAAGATGGCCAGGGAGCGAGAGTCGCGCAGAAGGTTTCCGCAGCCTCGCTCATCATTGGAACCATCTTCAGCATCGCCATCGCCTGGTATTTCCTCCGAGCGGAATTCTGGATTCCTGTGCTCGCGGCTTCCGTGGTCACTCTCCTGAGCGGACTGTATTACCTGAATCCGGCGTGAAGATTGCGATTTCAGACCTGGATCGGCTTTAGTCGGTGAGCTTTGCGCAGGATGCCGTTGGCCAGCTCCTGTAG
>JAJYVR010000057.1 GCA_021791935.1 Acidobacteriota bacterium | reverse complement strand
CGAGTGCACGAGCCCAGTCATATCCACCACGCCGGTGAGACCATCGGCAAATGCCACCTGCAGCCGGAATCCTGGAAGGACTTCGACTCCGGTCACACGCCAAGGCGACCGGGGCGCGACCTCAGGTGCTACGGCAGCGGTAGAATTTTCATTGGCATTTGATTCTGCACGCATAGTTCCCAATCCTTTATGAGTTCGTCGCGGTGTTCTCGTGCCCACTCCAGCACGAGTGCCATGGCGCGGTCAGGCAAATCTCCCTGGATGACCTCAAAGGTACGAATGTCAATCAACGCTTCGAACTCAGCATAAAGCGCGTGGAAGTGAGGCGGAACATGATCCCCGAAGTACATCTGAATCAAGATTCCATAAAACCTGCTGATCGTTGGCATCCGTGGCTCTACTTCCTCTTTTTACTACCATAGAACCGCGCCCCAATGACGGTTTCAGTCCTTAGCAGGGTCAATTATGCGAGTGCGTTCAACATGAAATCAAGCGGAATCGCACGCCCGGCTCCATTCCGGTTGCCCTCTGCGCGGAGCCGCGGTTGGTGGCGATTTCCAGCAGGCCGGAACTGCCTACGATGGCGAAAAGTTCGCCCGGCGGAGCCTCGGCATAGTAGCGGCAAAAACGCGCGATGCGCAGGCTCCCGAGTTCAAGAGAAAAATTCGTCCGGTCATCCGGCAAATCCGCAGCTGCAATATTGGTGAGCAGGTTGCCAAAGCGGTCGCTTTTGAGGATGATGCCTTCAATGGAGCCATCCGGGTTGTGAATGGGCCCTGGAACGGGCAGTTGAATCAGGCTTTCTATCTCTGGGCCAAAGGTCTCCGCCGCCACCGCGCCACGTTCGATCTGGGCTGCCAGGTGGGCCGCTGCAGGCGCAAAAATATCCCTGCCATGGAACGTGTTGCTTTGGGCGGGAAGCCTGTATTCAGGATTTTGAAGCGACCGGGGCAGAATCGCGCCGCCGCCGCGTCGGGCCTCGCGCTCGACCAAGGTGAGCACGCCATTATCGGGCGCAATGAACCAGGCGTTGCCCATGCGCGAGAGAACCGGTTGGCGGCTCGAGCCGACGCCGGGATCGACCACGATGACATGGACCGTCTCGGCAGGGAAGTAGCGCCATGCCTGCCAGATCGCGAGCGCGCCCTCCAGCACGTCAAACGCCTTGACTCCATGGGTGATATCGATCACGTGTGCTGCCGGGCAGATGTCTGCAATCACGCCCTTCATCACGCCGACAAAGGGGTCGGTGAGGCCGAAATCAGTCGTGAGAGTGATGACAGGGCGAAGGGTCATGGCCAGGGTTCCCAATTGCAGCCGAACGATGACGATCCATTCGGGGCGGATGTCAGGTACAGGCAAAGCATGTTACTCTTAAGTAGACACTTATGCAGTGTACTCGACATGAAGAGGGAGTGGCCACACTGTGCTGGCACCTGCAAAAAAAACCGACGTAATTGAGCGCTTTCGTACCCACGCAAGCGACACCGGCAGCCCGGAAGTGCAGATCGCGATACTGAGCGAACGCATCACGGAGCTGACGGACCACTTCAAGGCCCATGATAAAGACCATGCCTCGCGACGTGGCTTGCTGATGATGGTGAGCAATCGCCGCCGCCTGCTGGACTACTTGAAGACACACGATACCGATCGCTACCGGGAAGTCATTGGCAAACTGGGCATCCGCAAGTAAGCGGCAGCGACGTTCCGCAGATTTCAGGATTGCGAGCGTGGTTGGACCCAAGCACTGCGGCATTGACGCGGAGGAGAACTGGCTCTGTTGGGCCGCTTCCGCGTACATATCGTCTCCTCTATCGCCGCCGCCTGCCAACTTCCTCACGTTCCCGCCTATCTGCACCCACGCCCCTATACAGCAAGATTTGAGGATTCTATGAAACATGATGTGACCGTCGAATTGACCGGCGGCAAACGACTTAATTTTGAGACTGGCCGCATGGCCAAGCAGGCTTCAGGGGCCGTACTGGCGACCTTGGGCGACACCGTAGTCCTGGCCACCGCTGTGGCCTCACCCGACCAAAGAGAGGGCATCGACTTTTTCCCGCTCACGGTCGATTATCGTGAATACGCCTACGCCGGCGGACGCATCCCCGGCGGTTTCATCAAGCGCGAAGGCCGGCCCAGCGAGCGCGAAGTTCTTACCTGCCGCCAGATTGACCGTCCCATCCGCCCCTTATTTCCAGAAGGCTTCCGCAACGAGACACAAGTGATCGCGCTGGTTTTTTCCGCGGACAAGGAAAACGATCCCGACATTATCGGCATCAATGCAGCGGCTTGCGCGCTGGCGCTCTCCGACATTCCGTTCGGCGGTCCGGTTGGCGCGGTTCGCGTCGGTCGCGTGGATGGACAATTCATCATCAATCCTAGCTACGCGGAACTTCGCGCGGGCGATATGAGCATCACCGTCGTCGGCACGCCCGACGGCATTGTGATGATCGAATCTGGAGCCAAGCAGGTCAGCGAAGATTCCATCGTCGACGCCATCGAATTTGCGCACACAGAGATCAAGAAAATCTGCGCAGGCATCACGGAGTTGGTTGCGAAAGCCGGCAAGCCGAAGCGCGAAGTGAAGCCGGTCGAATTTGACCAGGCCTACTACGATTCGCTCTATGCCAAGGTCGGCGATCGCCTGAAGGATGCGCTCGACACCCACAAGCACCCCAAGTTTGAAAGCTACGCGCTGGTCAAACAGATCAAAGATGAGTTGAAAGCGGCTCTCCCCGCGGACGATCCAGCGGCGCCTGCGAAACTCTCCAAGTACTATGAATCGCTGCGCGAGAATATTTTCCGCGACCAGGTCATCAAGGACCGCGTTCGTCCGGATCACCGCCGGTTCGATGAAATTCGTGAGATTGCCATTGAAGTTGGCGTGTTGCCTCGCGTGCATGGCTCGGCGCTCTTCACTCGCGGCGAAACCCAGGCGCTTGTCACCGCAACTCTGGGCACTTTGGACGATACACAACGCCTGGAGAGCTTTGAAGGCGAGCAGCGGAAGCGCTTCATGCTTCACTATAACTTTCCCCCGTTTTCCGTTGGAGAGGTTGGACGTATGACCGGCGTCGGTCGCCGCGAAGTTGGACATGGAGCGCTCGCCGAGCGAGCCATTACCGCCGTACTTCCGACTGCGGAAGAGTCTCCGTACACGGTCCGCATCGTTTCCGACATTCTGGAGTCGAACGGGTCTTCTTCGATGGCCAGCGTCTGCGGCGCCAGCCTTGCGCTGATGCATGCCGGCATTCCGCTCAAAGCTTCGGTCGCGGGCATCGCCATGGGGTTGGTCAAGGAAGGCGACAATTATTCAATTCTGACCGACATTGCCGGGGCAGAAGACCACTACGGCGACATGGACTTTAAGGTTGCCGGCACCCGCAACGGAATTACCGCGCTGCAGATGGACATCAAGATCGGCGGAGTCACGGGGCAGATTATGCGCGAGGCGCTGGCGCAGGCCCGTGCCGGCCGCCTGTTCCTGCTGGACAAGATGGATGCGGTGATCAGCGAGGCGAAGACGGAGAAGTCCGAATTTGCACCGCGCATCCACACGCTGCAGATTCCTGTCGACAAGATTCGCGACCTGATCGGGCCGGGCGGCAAGACCATTCGCGGCATCGTGGAAGCGACCGGCGTCAAGATCGATGTCGACGACACCGGAAAGGTCAACGTTGCATCGTCCGATGCCGATGGCCTCCGTCGCGCCATCGAGACCATCAGCAATCTGACCGCTGTGCCAGAGGTTGGAAAAACGTACCTTGGCAAAGTGGTGCGACTGGCGGAGTTCGGCGCATTTGTCGAAATTTTCCCAGGCACGGATGGCCTGCTGCACATCAGCGAAATTGCCGAGCATCGCGTCCACGAAGTTACGGACGAGTTGAACGACGGCGATCAGGTGCTGGTGAAGGTGTTGGGCATCGAAGGCAACCGCATCAAGCTGTCGCGCAAGGCGGTGCTGAAAGAACAGCGGATCAAGTTGGGATTGCCGGATCCGAATATCGGCGGAGGTCATGTTCCTGACATGGCTGCGGCAGGGGACCGACAACCCGCTTCCAACGGCAGCACCATAGTGCTGGAAAGCGCGGACGACTTCAACGATGAAGGCGGGGAATCCTCCGGCGATGCGCCGAACTTCAATCGCGCCGACGGCCCGCGTCCACCCAGCTCTTCACCCGGCGGTCGTGGCCCTGGCGGCGGAAACAACAACCGTCGTCGGCGTCGTCCCGGTGGTGGCGGAGGACGGCCAGGCGGTGGCGGCGGACGGCGTCCATAAAGCAATCGACAGGGAAGCGGGCTGTGTGGTTTCGCAGTCCGCTTTTCTATTTCGGCGTCCTCTTTCGCGAACAGCACACGCTTCGTTCATCCCGCATGAAACCCCGCATTATTCTCGCGCTGGTCGCGTTGTCCGTCATCTGGGGCAGCACATGGATGGCAATCCGCGTCCTGGTCACCGCGGTCCCGCCCATGCAGAGCGCGTCGCTGCGTTTTCTGCTGGCGTCTGCGATTTTGCTGCCCATCATTCAATGGAAACGATTGCCGTGGCCCACGGGCCGCGGACTGCACGCCACGCTCTTACTCAGCTTCAGCATGATTGCCGTCCCTTCCGCGTTGACGTTCTGGTCGGAGCAGCGCCTTTCGTCTGGACTGACAGCGTTGATTTTCGGCGCGATGCCGCTGATGACTGCATGCCTGACTCCATGGATGGCAGGCCGCAGCGTGCCACGGCGGGCGTGGGAAGCGATGATCGTCGGACTGGGCGGACTGGGATTGGTGATGTCCGGAGCCATTTTGACGTCGCGATGGCAAGCTGTGGGCGCGGTCGCTGTCTTGCTGGCGGTATCGATGTACGCGGCGTCTTCCGTCTACGCGAAAGAGGCGCTGGCTGGAGTTCATCCATTCGTCGGCGCCGCGATTCAGTTTTTTCTGGGAGGAATCTGGCTCGCGCTGGCCAGCATGATGTTCGAACGCGGCCGAACTTCGACGTGGAATACTTCGGCGATCGTTGCGCTGGTTTTCCTGAGCGTCTTCGCCAGCGCACTGAGCTTCACTCTGTATTATTGGCTGTTGCAGCGGATTGAGGCGTATCAGTTGACCAGCCTGCAACTGATCGTTCCCGTCCTTGCGGTGGCCGAAGGGGCGCTGTTGCTGATGGAACCGGTGCCGTGGACGACGATTGCCGGCGCAGCAGTGGTATTGGGAAGCATTGTGTTTGTGATGCGGGCGCGTCGCGGCGACGAACAGGAAATTGAACTTCGGCTGGCTGAGAACCCGCCGTCCAGCGCTACGAAATAGTTTCTTTCCGGCCGGACTGCCAACTGGCATACGCGGCGTCGAGGACGCGCTGATTTTTCAGGCCGTCTTCGCCCGGTGCGCGATAGCTGCCGCGACCTTCGATGGCGTCACTGAACCCGTCCAACATTCGGCAGTAGGCATCCGCGTTGGTGACTTGCCGGTTGTCGAGCACCTTGCCGCTCTGCAACAACTGTACGTCGACCATGCCGGTGACGGTCAGGCCGTTCTCACTGCGGATCACGCCGGTTTCGCCGACAATTTCCACCAGCGACCGGTATGGCGAGCGAAAGCTGACCAAAATAGACCCAATTGTTCCGGCCCGAAAATCCATCGAGACTGCCGCACTGGCTTCGACGCCTCCAGATTGTGGGTCGCGATGGGCAAGTGTGGCCACCGTCGTGACATCATCTTGCAAGACGTATCGCAACGTGTCCAGGCAATGAATGCCCACGTCTCCAATGGGGCCGCCGCGGGCCAGGGAAGGATCGTAGATCCAGGCGCGTTGACTTTCCGCACTCTGAAAATAAAAATGTGCGGTGGCGAAAACAGGCTTGCCAATTTTGCCCGCCTGTACCCAGTCGCGAATCAAATCGACACTTCGGTTGTAACGAAAGCACTGTGCCACTCCGAACAGAACATTTGCCCTTTTCGCTGCGGCGAGCATCTGCTCCACTTCTTCAACGCTCATGGCAAGGGGCTTTTCGCACAAGACCGGCTTGCTGTGGGCGAACGCCAGCAGACTGTCTCGCATGTGGCAGGCGTCGGGCGAAGCGACGAAGACCGCGTCTACATTGGGAGAGGCACACAGTCCTTCGGCAGTCGCAAATACGGTTTCAATGCCATAATCGCGGGCATCGGCCTTCGCTTTATCGAGGTTCCTGCGCCAGATGCCGGTCAGTTGGGATGTCTTCGCGCCGGAAAACGCAGGCACAAGTCGCTTCACTCCATGAAGCCCAAACCCTAGAATGCCGTAGCGAACCATCCAAGCCTCTCAGTTGTTCTTGTAGGATTCCAGCTTCGCGATCCACAACAGGAAGCGAAGCAAATTGACTTTTTCCGCGAAAAAAAACTTCCAGAAAATGCCCGCGTTGACAGCCTCAGCCTGGATGCCGGAGTAGGTCTCGATCCGCCAGCGAAGATAGGGACTGCGCCAGGGACGCAGCCAATGTCCGCGCAAGGCGTTCCAACTGAAGCGGAATGGAGCGAGGAATTGTTGCATAGCGATGATGTGCGAGTCCAAGGCTTCAAATCCTGTTGCGATACAAACTTCAAACCGCGTGGCTAGGCCGTCACTTCGGCAGCGGGCTCTTCAGTCTCGCGAAACACATTCCCGATGCGGCGAATCTTTGCGCCGACGCCGCGCAGTTTTTCTTCGATACGCTCGTAGCCGCGATCGATGTGATACACACGGTCGATGATGGTTTCGCCCTCCGCTACCAATGCGGCCAATACCAGCGATGCCGAGGCGCGCAGGTCCGACGCCATCACGGCTGCCGCCGATAGCGGCGATTTGCCCAGAACAGCGGCGGTACGGCCTTCCACGCGAATGTTTGCGCCCATGCGAACCAATTCCTGCACGTGCATGAAGCGGTTTTCAAAAATGTTTTCCGTGACCAGCGACGTTCCTTCCGCCTGCGTGGCCAACGCCATGAATTGCGCCTGCATATCGGTAGGGAAGCCGGGATACTCTTCCGTCGAAATGTTTGCGCTGCGCAGCGGGCCCGAGGCGCGGACCCGGATAGCGTCGGCAGTCAATTCGCACTGCACTCCGGCCTCCCTCAGCTTTTCAATGACGGACGAAAGATGGTGGGGATTGCATCCGGTCAAGGTTAGATCGCCGCCGGTAATGGCCGCGGCCACCAGAAATGTTCCCGCTTCGATGCGGTCGGGATGGATGCGGTGTTTCGCTCCATGCAAACACTCGACACCTTGCACGCGGATCGTCGCGGTGCCTGCGCCTTCAATCCGCGCGCCCATGGCAGACAGCAATTTGGCCACGTCCACGACTTCCGGCTCGCACGCGCAATTTTCCATGCAGGTCTCGCCGTCGGCCAGAGCGGCAGCCATCAGGAGGTCTTCCGTACCGGTCACGGTAATTTTGTCGAAGACAATACGCGCGCCATGCAGCCGTTTCGCGCGCGCTTCCAGGTAGCCATGTTCCTGGGCGATCTCCGCGCCCATGGCCTGCAGCGCCTTGATGTGCAGATCGATCGGCCGCCCGCCAATGGCGCAGCCGCCAGGCATCGCGACGCGCGCCGTGCCGGTGCGGGCAATCAGCGGCCCCAGCACCAGCGAGGATGCGCGCATGGTTTTGACAATCTCATACTTCGCAACAGGGTCGAGAGACGCACAGCGAATGCGGGTACGGTGATGCGCCCGGCCATACCCCAGCTCGACCTCCGCGCCCATGGAGACAAGCAGCTTGCGTTCGGTCTCAATGTCGCGGACATCCGGAATATTTTCCAGAGTGACTTCATCCTCTGTCAGGATGGCGGCAGCCATGCAGGGAAGCGCGGAGTTCTTGGCCCCACTGATGCGGATCGTGCCGCGAAGAGGTGTTCCGCCGCGAATGACAAACTTATCCATGGATACATCTAACCACGCATTTTCATTTTTTTCGATGCAGGGTATTGGCAGCGTCAACTCATTCAGCAGCGCTACAGTTCAAGCGTGGTGTCTTCAATGGCGCGGCGCACATTTCCATCGGCCTTCGCCAGCCTGCGCACCGCTTCCTGCTTATCGACCCCGGCTTTCAACATCACCAACGCGATGGGAACGCTTTTTCCGGAGGCCTTCATAATGCGGGCGGCTGTTTCGTGGTCCACGCTGCACGACTGCTTCAGGATGCGAAGTCCGCGTTCGACCAGCTTGGAATTTTTCATGTGCAAGTTGACCATCAGATTCTCGTACACATAGCCAAGGCGCGTCATGGCGCCGGTCGTGATCATGTTCAGAATCATTTTCTGCGCGGAGCCCGCCTTCATGCGGGTAGAGCCCAGCACCACTTCAGGCCCGACTTCGGCAACGATGGTCACATCGGCAACAGCGGTCAGCTCAGAATTGTGATTGCAGGTGACGGCGGCGGTCTTCGAGCCTCGTCCACGCGCATATTCGAGGGCTGCAACCACGTACGGCGTGCGACCGCTGGCGGAAATCCCAATCACGATATCCTTGCGGGTCGGGCGGCGTCGGGCGATGTCCCGCTGGCCCAGTTCGCGAGAGTCCTCGTTCGCTTCCATCGAGGAGGCGAGCGCCTTCGGCCCGCCTGCCATGATGTATTGCACCGTCTGCGGCAAAGTTGAATACGTGGGCGGAATCTCCGATGCGTCGAGGGCGGCGATGCGTCCGCTGGAGCCCGCGCCAACATAGATCAAGCGCCCGCCGTCGCGCAAACATCGCGCCACGTTGTCGATAACCGTGGCAATCTCCGGGAGTGCTTTCTTGATTGCAGCCGCAATCTTGGCGTCTTCGTGGTTGATGATGCGCGCAATCTCAAGTGCGGACTTGGTATCGAAGCCCTGTGAAGCCTGGTTTGCACTCTCCGTCGTGAGCGACTCCAGGTGTGAGATCGAACCTTTCCCGTTGCTTTCAGCGCGTGTGGCCGGTGCGTCGATCGTGTTAATTCCATTTCCCATAAGCTTCAAAAGCCACCTCAGGCGCGAGACTTCTATCTTGATTGTATCGCCTTGTCCACCCCAAATGCAGCAGCTATCCGTGGCCCGTAGCGGGGGGCGGACTCGCAGTCAAACCCCAGCCAAGCTCCTGCATCAGGGCGTCGTGGAAGCGGGGCCGGACATTTTTAATCGCTTCAGAGGCGGCCGCATCATTCCCAGGATAGGTGCGGTTGGTCAGCAGAACGATGGCCACCTGCTTATCGAAATCGATCCACAGAGAAGTTCCTGTGTAGCCGAGATGGCCGACGGAATGGGCGCTGAAAAATTTGCCGGAAGAGGAAGGCTCGGTGGGTGAGTCCCAGCCCAGGGCCCAGCCGGAATTCGGCGGCATTCGCTGTCGACCGGTGAACATCGAAACGGTATTTGCTTGAAATACATTTCGGCCAAGGTGCAATAAACAGTCGGCCAGGGACAACACGTCTGCGACGTTGGAGAAGACTCCCGCGTGTCCGCTGACACCGCCTAACATCCAGCAGTTGCCATCGTGGACCTCGCCCTGCAACACCCGGTGTCGAAAATTCTCTGCATCGGATGTCGGCGGAATGAACGGCATGAGTTCCGCCGGAGGGCAGTACAGGGTCGAGTTCATTCCAAGAGGGGCGAACACTTCACGGCGGCAAAAGCTGTCGAGCCTCTCGCCGGCAACGCTCTCCAACAGAAGGCCAAGAATGATGAATCCAATATCGGAATAGGCGGCTTGAGTGCCTGGGACTGTTTCGAGCGGCATGTGCAGGCAGGCGTCAAGCAATTCTGAAGCGCTGCGGCAGGTTTTATAGAGGGGCGCGTATGCCGGCAGCCCGGAACAATGCGCCAGGAGCATTCGCGCTGTAATTTTCTGTTTCAGTCCGGCAGTGCGTTCGTCTCCTGGAGTGGAATGAAGAAACTCTGGCAGCCTTGAACCCACTGGCTCCTCCAGGTCCATCTGGCCACGTTTCCACAGCAGCATCGCCATCGCCGTGGTCGCCATGGCCTTGCTGACGCTGGCCATGTCGAAGATAGTCTCCGGCTGGACCCGAGGCGAATCCGGTTGATAGGTGAACCTGCCCACCGAGTCGATTGCCAGCCGGTCGCCACCTTGCAGAACACCGAAGGCTGCGCCAGGAAACGCGCGCTGGTCAATTGCATCCGTCAACACTGAAGTTGCAATAGGGAAATGGGACATAACAGGGAAGGATCGCGCCTTCAACCTAGACTAGCAGTTTCAAGCGCAAAGAGATTGGAGTGGCACGGGTTAGCCTCTTACATACAGACATTACAGAATATATGTTATCGGACGTATATGATTCTAAATAATGTTTTGATTTCTGGATCCCATTTTGGCATTTATTGCACAGCCATTCCGATTTGGAACCTGCCCTGGTTCACCGTGCCCAATCCGCATGGTCTTCCAGATCGCTTCCGTGCAAACTACCCGTGCTGGTGCTGCATAAGCGCCGCTCGAGGCATTCCCCCATGCTCCTGCATTTTCGCTCACGGCTTCTGTCCGCAGTCCAGTGCGTTGCCATCGCTCTCCTGACCATGCTCCCCGCATCTCTGCGGGCGTTGTCGCTTCCAGTTACCGTTCTGCTGCAGATCAATCGCGTCGCCGGCTCGCCGACCGGAGTTGCCGGGAGTTCCGGGAATGCAGGTTCCGCCCTCCTCAGCCTTCTCAACCAGCCTGAAGGCGTGGCCATCGATGGAGGCGGAAATCTCTATATCGCCGATACACTCAACAATCGGATCCAGAGGATCGATGCCGCGACCGGCGTCATCGCCACCGTGGCCGGCAACGGTCAGCAAGGCTACGGCGGCGACAATGGCCCTGCTGTTGACGCGCTCCTGGATCAACCTGTCAGTGTCCTGGCCGATCCGCACGGGAACCTCTACATCGCCGATACAGAAAACCGTGTTGTTCGATTTGTCAGTCTTAAAACTGGCATCATCACCACCGTCGCTGGGACCCCCTCGATCACAATCTTCGATCCTAACAATATTGGCGATGGCGGTCCCGCGACCCAGGCCGAGCTTGACAGCCCGGCAGCGTTGGCCCTCGATAGCGCCGGCAATCTCTTCATTGCCGATGCCGGAGACAATCGTGTCCGCGAGGTCTACGCGACTACAGGGACCATTGCAACGGTGGCGGGCACGGGCACGGCCGGATACACGGGCGACAACATCCTTGCCACCCGGTCGGAGCTGAACGGCCCGACTGGAATTGCAGTAGATGCAGCGGGCAACCTCTACATTGCCGACTCGGCCAACAACCTGATTCGCGCAGTGAACGCGCTGTCCGGTGTCATCACGACAGTGGCTGGAGTTCCTAATTCTGTCGCCGGTTACAACGGAGACAACATCCTTGCCACGCAGGCAAAGCTGAATTTTCCCACCGGAATTGTTATCGATTTCGCCGGCCAGATTTCCTTTTCCGACCGAGAGAACAGCCGCATTCGCAAGATCGACGCCGCTGGGACCATTTCCACGCTGGCCGGCAACGGCACGGCTGGGCTTTCTGGGGATGGCAACCTGGCTTCCAATGCCGAAGTGGACCTTCCAGGAGGTCTGGCCCTCGACGATGAAGGAGATCTCTATCTTGCCGACTCCGGAAACAACGTGTTGCGACTGGTGTCGCAGGGTCTGAACTTCCCTGCTGTTGCGATTGCCGCCACTTCGCCGGCAACGATGCACACGATTTTTCTTGGACTCAATCAGTCCGTCACTCTGTCCACGCCGACGGTTGCGGCGGCAGAAATTCAGACGGGAGCGCAAGCGTCTACACAGCCACAGGAATTCTCCGTTGGGAGCATCAGCGGTTGCAGCACGGACGGCACTACGGCCAACCCGTCCGGGTCTATCTGCGCGGTCCCAGTCACCTTCACTCCCGGCTACCCCGGGACCCGAACCGGGACTTTGGAGTTTGCTGCGAACAGCGTTCCTGTATCGCTCGGGCTGTATGGAATCGGCCTGGGGCCGCAGGCAGTCGTCGTGCCCGGCATTATCCAGACGATTCTCTACAGCACGGACATGTTCAACGGGACCGCAATGACGGAGCCGGAACGAATGGCTGTCGATCCCGCCGGCAATGTCTATGTGGCAGACCCGTCCAGCAATGTTGTGTGGAGCTTGCAGAATCGCACCGGCGCCTCGCCCACCATCGTTGCAGGCGGCGGCTCGCTTGCGCCTGCCCAGGCGAACGGCGGCCAGGCTGTGGATGCGGCACTCAACCAGCCAAACGCAGTAGCCCTCGACGCGGCTGGAAACCTGTACATTGCGGAGACCGGCGCCAATCTTGTGCGTAAGGTGGACCTTGCTACCGGCATTATCACCACCGTCGCCGGTACGGGGACCGCAGGATATTCAGGCGATCAAGCGGCAGCCACCAGCGCGACCCTCAATGGCCCAGCCGGAATCGCCGCGAATGCAGCCGGAGATTTGTTCATCGCCGACACCGGCAACAATGTCATTCGACGCGTGTATGCGCTTTCCGGGACCATCGCAACCGTCGTCGGGAATGGCACTGCCGGATATACCGGTGACGGCGGCTACGCCCTGCAAGCCGAATTGCATAGCCCGCACAGTGTAGCGATCGACCCTGCAGGTCGGCTCTACATCGCCGATACGGGAAACAACGTAATACGCGCGGTCGATCCGGTCACGGACTCCATCACGACCGTCGCCGGCAACGGTACCGCCGGATTCGCCGGAGATGGCGCGGCCGCGGTCAACGCGGAACTGAACGCTCCAGCCGCGGTTGCGGCAGATGCGGCCGGCAATCTGTATATCGCAGATACAGGAAACGCGCGGGTGCGCAAACTCTATTCGCAAAGCGGGACCCTTGTGACCCTTGCAGGGTCCGCCCTGATTGGCGATGAAGGCGATGGCGGCCCGGCCAACGCCGCCGCGCTGACCGCCCCGGCAGGAGTGGCCGTGGATTCTCTTGGCCAGGTTTTGATCTCCGACCCGGGAAACGACACCGTTCGTCGAGTGTCCACGAATACTCCCACGCTCGACTTTGGCTCGGAAACCGTGGGAGCCGCGACTGCGGCGCAAACCGATTTCCTTTCGAACATCGGCAATCGACCGCTCGCGATCGCGCAGTTCCCTGCTGCGCCAATTCCAGTGGATTTCCCCATGGGCCCGGATGCCGCGCAATGTTCGGTTGGCAATCTGGTCGCGGGCAGCCTCTGTGACCTTAGCTTTATTTTCCAGCCCACCGTCCCCGGACCGCTGACTGAAGATGGGTGGATCACGGACAATTCGCTGAACGCAACCGGGGCGCAGCAGGTTGTCCCCATGACCGGCAACGGAGTCGCCTCTACATCGGTCGCGACCACCACCACGGTCGTTGTCAATCCAGCAACGGCAATCTATGGAACGCCTGTTCATCTGACGGCGAATGTCAGCAGCACTTCCGGCCCGGTCATCGGCGGAGATGTGGAGTTTTCCATCAATGGGATTGAGGTCGGCGCCGCCGCGCTGTCAGGCTCCGGCACGGCCACCGTAACATTGCCCGCCGCGCCCACTGGAAGCGACATTGTAACGGCAACGTTTGCCGCCCAGGGCAATTACCTGGCGAGCAGTGGGACGGCCAATCTGATGGTGACACCCGCCAATTCGCAGATTTCGTTGACGGCCTCCGCCACGCAAATACGTCTGGGCCAAAATGTGATCTTTACAGCGAGCGTGGCCTCCATCACCACGGGGATGCCAACGGGGACCGTGGTGTTCTTAAATGGAAGCGCACAGATTGGCGAGGCGTTGTTGAGCGCGACGGGACAGGCGATCCTGAACACGCAGAATCTTCCGCCGGGGACCGACACAATTACGGCCCAGTATCAAGGCGATGGCAACTTTCAGCCATCCACTTCCAGTTCTGTAACTGTGACAGTTACAGACGATACGCTGACCATGACAGCCAGCCCGACCCTGCTCACCATCTCCACCGGAAAGACTGGCCAGACCACCCTGACCTTAACGCCGAAGAACGGTTTTGCAGGCACGGTCAGCCTTTCTTGCGCGGGTCTGATCCAGGGCGCGGCCTGTCAATTCAGTTCTCCCTCTGTAATATTCGACGCCCAGACGCAGACGCCCCAAAGCATCACGCTCGTCGTCAATCCTAATACCGTCGTAATCGCTGGATTCAGACTGCCTGCAAAAGCAAGTCCTGCCTTGCGGCTGCTGATTCTACTGCTTGGACTCGGCGCAATCCTGCTGCCGTTTTTTTCAAGGCGAAGGTCGGTGGCTCTTGGCTGGGGGCGCATGTTCCTGGCGATCTTCTGTGTCGGCCTGGGCTTTCTGTCGGGCTGCGCAAATCTCACCGTTGCCGCGCCTGTTTCCGACGCAATCACGGTACAGGCCTCCATGCCGTCCAGCGGCGTGCTTACGACCGCGCAATTGCAGGTCTACATGGCCCAATAGCAGGTTGCGAGCTACCCTTTTCCCGCCTGCGCGTCGGTCCTATCGCAGTGCCGCCATTTCCATGCGCCGGCTCGTCGCATACAACGGCTGGATCGCGTTTGATGCAGCCGAGGGGGCAATGGAACGCGCCATCAAGGCGCTACTGCTGTCGTCAGCATTGTGGAACCTGGTGTGGTGACCCCGGGAAGATTCGAACTTCCGACCTGCGGTTTAGGAAACCGTTCACGGGTCTTTTGCACCTGGTTGCACCGCAAGGTTATACTGGACATAACCTACTTAATATCAGTAGATACGAGAGTGACGTGCGTTGCACCAGCTCGCACAGATTAGCCCTAAAAGAGCGAACAAAGTACCACCAAAAGTATCACCGAGGAATTGAATGCAACTTACAGGCACACGAATCGATCTGTGAACTTCCGTCAACTCTTTGCGGCGGCGGCGAAGCGGTGTGAAGATGGCTTATGGCTTGCTCGACGGGCAGGAAGAGTGAGAAACACGTGCCCGAACGACCCGGCCGACGTGTGCTCCAAACGCGTATCGAACCACCAACGCGGTCGAGGATACCCGCGCTTACCCATAATCCGAGGCCCGTTCCTCGTTCCCCTTTCGTGGTGAAGAAAGGCTGATAAATCCGTGCTCGATCTTGCGGTGCGATACCACTTCCGGAATCGGCAATCGAGAGGCAATAACCGCATGAAGCATGGATGTCACAGAGCCAGCGTGGTGCAGGATATAGATGCATGATGACCTGCCCGTCAGCGGGCGTGGCATCCAGTGCATTGAGCAACAGGTTGGTAACGACCTGGACAATTTCGCTTCGGAAGGCTGAAATGGCGCCATCCGTCTCAAATCGTTGATGAAGAACAATTCCTTGCCTCTCAGCCTGGGGGCGGTAAAAATCCGATACCTCGCGGAGCATCGCATTCAACTTGAATACTCCGGGCTTGTTGCCGTCGCGGTGAAACTTGAGCGCCTGGGTAGCAATGCGACTCAGACCCTGCAACTGGTCTTCTATTGTGGCGATATAAGCCTTTGCTTCCGGACTGGTTTGGAGAGCAGCCAACAGGTACACCAGGTTCGTCATTGCTTCTAAAGGATTGTTAATCTCATGCGCCATGGGTAAGTATCCCCCGGCAGAGCC
>JAJYVR010000056.1 GCA_021791935.1 Acidobacteriota bacterium | reverse complement strand
CAAGCGGGAATGGAAGCGAAAAGAGACACGCAGCCGCAGTATACGCAGGGAAGCGGCAATCTACTATCGGGCGTGCGACAGGCTAAGATGAGGAACATGACCCCGAAGCAAAATCCAACCTCCAACCGGGACATTTCAGCGGCGTCGGAGATCGGTTCGCAATCAACTTCACTGGAAAAATCCTTTGCGCGGGCGGCGGCGATTATGGCGCAATTGCGCGCGCCAGGGGGCTGTCCATGGGACCGAGAGCAGACCTTCGATTCCATCCGCCGGTACACGCTGGAAGAGACCTACGAAGTTCTCGACGCCATTGAGCGCAAGGACTGGGCCGGCCTGAAGGATGAGCTGGGAGATCTTTTGCTACAGGTGCTGTTTTATGCGGAGATGGCGCAGGAAGAGAAGCTATTCACGTTGCAGGATGTGACGGACAATCTGAACGAAAAGTTGATTCGTCGTCACCCACACGTATTCGCGAATCGAGACGGAGTGGGGACCTCTGTGCAGGTGCTTCAGAATTGGGAAGAGATCAAGAGGTCTGAACGCGCGAATGCGCCCAATGCGCGAAAGGTTTCGATGCTGGACGAGGTGCCGCGGTCGCTACCGGCGTTAATGGAGGCCAGCAAGCTGGGAAGCAAGGCAGCGTCGATCGGTTTCGATTGGGCCGATGCCGCGCCAATTTTTGACAAGCTTCACGAAGAATTGGACGAACTGCGACAGGCGATCGCTTCCGGCGAACAGAAGGCGCAAGAGGAAGAGTTGGGCGACGTGCTTTTCACAGTCGTCAACCTGGCGCGCAAGTTAGGTGTGCAGTCGGAGTTTGCGTTGCGTGCATCCAACGCAAAATTTCGGCGAAGATTTGCCGCGATAGAGGCATCGACGTCGGCGACATCGTCGCTCAACGATCTAGGGCCGGAAGAATTGGAGAAACTTTGGAATTGCGCGAAAGCGAATGAACGAAAGGGACCTGCCAGTGAGCAATGCGGTTGAGAAGATTGAAGTCCGCAAAATCGTTTCCATTCCAGAGATGGAAGCCTGTGTCCAGTTGCAGCAGGCAGTGTGGCAGTTTCGGGACCTGGATGTTGTTCCGCGCAGAATGTTCGCGGTTGCCAATACGATTGGCGGCCAGGTGCTGGGCGCATGGGCGGGGGCCAGACTGGTCGGCTATGCGCTGGCCATTCCCGGACTGCGTGACGGGCAGCCGTATTTCCATTCCCACATGCTTGCGGTTGCGCCGGATTATCGCAATCATGGAGTCGGAAGAATGTTGAAAATTGCGCAAAGAGAGGACGCGCTGGCGCGAGGAATTGAATTGATTGAATGGACATTCGATCCGCTGGAAATAAAAAACGCGTTCTTCAACATAGAGAAACTGGGCGCAATCGTTCGTCGATATACGGTTGATTTTTATGGCGCTTCCACGTCGCCATTGCACGGCAATCTTCCCACCGATCGGCTGCATGCCGAGTGGTGGTTGAACTCCGAACGAGTACGGTCACTCATCGCAGGGGACGGTCTGCCAAATGCACCCATAAACGAAACTATCACTGTTACAGATACGCACGCTGGGTCCAGTGGTACACTCCATCCACTCCCCACTTTAGCGTTAGAATCACTGGTGAAGCTTAGGCGTGAATTTTGCACGGCGTTTTCGTCCGGGCTCACGGTGTTACGGTTTCAGAAGTTGTCTGGCGACTCGGCTTGCTATCGGCTTGGCCACTGGAATGAAAAACACTAGGATGGCCAAAGAAATAGGCAAGCGAAGGGTTCGCAGTGGAGGATGAGACTGCTGCCATCGGTCTCGAATTTGGGGGCGTTGTGAAGATTGAAAGTGTCGTTTTGCGCGAAATACGCATGCCGCTGCTGCAGCCGTTTGAAACGAGTTTTGGTTGTACCACCGAGCGGCGCATTCTGCTGGTGGAAGTGCAGTCCGAGGGAGCGACGGGTTGGGGAGAATGCACGGCGGGAGAGCATCCCAGCTTCAGCGGGGAGTGTACCGATACCGCATGGCTGATGCTCGCCAACGAACTGATACCCGCGTTGCTTCATACGGAGATCGATTCGGCTGGTATGTGCCCGAAGGCCATGAGCCAGGTGCGCGGCAATCGAATGGCCAAGGCTGCCCTGGAAAATGCGGTCTGGGACGCCGAGAGCCAGCAACTTGGAATTCCACTGTGGGAACTGCTTGGCGGAGTGCGGAGAAAGATCGCCTGCGGAGTTTCGCTGGGCATTCAACCTTCCATTGAAAAACTTCTGGATGCGATCGAAAGGGAATTGGCCGCTGGATACCAGCGCATCAAGCTGAAGTGCAAACCTGGCCATGATGTGCAGATGTTTGAAGCAGTCCGCGCACGCTGGCCGGACATTGTTCTGAGCTGCGATGCGAATGGCTCGTACCGGCTGAAAGACCAGGAGGTTTTGCGTTCCTTCGACGTCTTCAATATGTTGATGATTGAGCAGCCGCTCTGGCACAACGATTTTTATTTCCACTCCTTACTGCAACGCCAATTGGAAACTTCGATCTGCCTGGATGAATCGATTCGCAATCGGCGCGATGCGCTGGCTGCCATTGAAATGGAGTCCTGTCGTATCGTCAACATCAAATTGGGCCGTGTCGGCGGATTCAGCGAAGCCGTCCGCGTACACAATGTGACCGCGGAGCGCGGTATTCCGGTATGGTGTGGAGGAATGCTGGAGACAGGGATCGGTCGCTCGCACAACATTGCGCTTTCTTCGCTGCAAAATTTTATTTTGCCGGGAGACGTTTCCGCCTCCGCCCGTTACTGGGAAGAAGATATCATCGAGCCCGCGGTGGAAGTTTCGCGAGAAGGGGAAATCGCCGTCCCGCAAATCGCCGGCCGCGGGTATGAGGTGAAACGCGACCGCGTCGAGAAACTGACGGTTCGCAGTGAACGCTTCCACGCGCTGAACAAGGCGCATGCCAAGCCGACGGGAGCGATGAAAGCGCTGGCATGATCCGAACCAACGACAGACTCTCGCAGACTCCGGTCGCCGCTTTCGATTGAGATGTTATGGATCGACCTGCGTTGTGGGGGTGCTTGGCATGTGCAGCAGCCATTGAACCGCATCGGTATATTTCCATCCGGCGGGCACGGAACGGTAGTCGGTGGCAGTTTCGTCCACCACAATGTGCAGCGGCTTGAACACAAGTTCCTTTCCGGCCAGGTCCATTTCCAGATGCGACAACTGCCAGCCGCAATCGGTTGTACGGGTTTGTGCAATTCGGATGGTCCCGCCCGGGTACAGAGCGCCCAGGAGGCCCCAGCCATAATCTACAGTCCGAAATAGGCGGCCCTCGATCCGCACCACACGCAAATCCTCGGGATCGATCCAGACGTCGCCATGGATTCCCGTCAAGATGCGGGATTCCAGTGTTGGCGGGGAAAATCGTGGATTTGGCGCGAAGTTCAGATGGATCAAGCCGGTCGATGCCTCCACTGGCGTTGTCAGCTTGTAGAGAAACGCTCCGGGAAGCAGGCGCATCACGCCGGAGATCCGCGCTGCGTCCCGCTGTTCACTGCGCTGCCGATGCGCCTCGATCGCGGGATCGGCACTAAGTTCGCGCAATCGTTCGATCTCCGCGTGTTGTTGTGCGACCGTCAGGGGTTTATTGCCGATGGCGGTGAGGCGCGCAACGCCACCGTCGCGGGTTTCCACGATTTGCTTGGTGGTGTCGGTATTTCGGGTTATTTTTCTGAGCAGATATCGCACCGGCGGACGATGGCCGTAGGAATTGTCGATTTCATTTTCAAGCGCAGCTTGTACCAGCGCGCGTGGATCGGATTTCGCCAGGTCCCATGCGGAAGCGCTTGTGAACTTCGCCTGGGCGCCCGACGAAGCTCCGGCGAAGGGGGGACAAAGCGTCAATGCGAAGGAAAGCAGCCACAGTAGAGAAGGATGCCGCCGAGCGCGGTGTTGCAGTGTGGACCGGATGGGCCGAAATCCGACACAGAGTAGCGTACGAAGCTCCGATCGCAGCCCGGTAACAGGTAAAGGCGCGGTTGCACCGCGGTCGGCAATTCTCAAGAGCAACGTCACCTCAACTTTTGACAGTTTACGATATACATTGGAAACAAATGAGTCGAGAACGGGTGTGTCCGCCGCGACTCGAGATCGAAATTCCGCGGATGTCAGTCGTCGAGATTGCAAACGGACTCCAATTGCGGATGGGAAGCGGAGATGAGGCCAAGATGAGCCCACTGTTTCAACGTGCCGCCGGGCACAAAGAGCAAGGCAGCCAGGGTCCCCGGGGGGCAGGTCCTCGCGTTCCCCGACACTCCAGCGCGTGGATGAAGATCCTCACCCGTCTCAAGACGGACCAGGGGTTGTGCGTGCTGGATATTGGCCCCACTTCCCCGAACAACATCAATTTCTTGACCAATCTGGGTCATAGCGTCTACATGGCAGATTTGGTGGAAGAGGCTGTCAAGCCAGAATGGCTGCTGCCGGCGCAAGAGAATGAACCGCCCGGATACAACGTGGAGGGTTTCCTGGCACGGCACATGGATTTTGGCAATCGCGAATTCGACATCGTTCTTTTATGGGATGCGCTAGACTACATTCCCGCTCCGCTGGCGGATGCGATTCTGAGGAAACTGAAATCTGCGATGCGCGAGCACGGTCAGGGCCTGGCGTTTTTCCATTCTCGAATGACCGGGCCGGAGACTGTGTTTTGCCGGTATCACGTGATGGATGGCGATACGGTCGAGACCCAGCAGGGCCCGATCCATCCTGTGCTGCGGAACTATCAGAATCGCCAGATTGAGGCACTGTTCCAGGAAATGAGTTCGTGCCGTTTCCTGCTGGCGAGAGATAACACCCGTGAAGTGATCGTCACCCGATGAGGATGAAAGCTAAGGTGAAAGGGAGCAATGAAATATTGCGATGGAGCGAATGAACAATAGTCTTCTTTATGGCGACAATCTACCGGTCATGCGTGAGAGGATCGCCACTGAATCGGTCGATCTCGTTTATCTCGATCCGCCATTCAAATCAGACCTCAACTACAACGTGCTTTTCAAAGCTGACGGCTTGAAAGCCGACGAAGCGCAGCTAACAGCCTTCAAAGACACATGGACATGGGATGCTGCCGCGCAAACGACATATGACGAATTGCAGAATGCCTCCAACGTCACTCTGATAAATTTCGTCAACGCCCTGCATGGCAGTTTAGCGCGAACTCCAATGCTAGCTTATCTCGTGAATATGGCGATGCGCTTGATCGAAATTCACCGAGTTCTAAAGCCAACCGGCTCGGCGTATTTGCACTGTGACCCGACAGCCAGCCATTACCTGAAGATGTTAATGGATGCGGTGTTTTTGCCTACAAACTTTCGGAGCGAAATCATATGGCGGAGAACGGGTTCTCACAACAAAATGAAACGCTGGGCACCCATCCACGACGTACTCCTCTTTTATACAAAAAGCGATGAGTACACGTGGAACAGTCCTCGTCGTCCATATATGCTCGGTCACGTCAGAGAACATTTCATCGAAGGCGAGGATGGTACCTACAAGACGGACTATTACGGGAATGTACTGACAGGCTCAGGCACCCGGAGTGGCGAGTCTGGCCAGCCTTGGCGCGGCTTCGACCCGACAGCCAAAGGCAGGCATTGGGCCATTCCGGGCAAGATATGGGAAGAAGTCGGAATCGATCCCAAGGGATTGACTCAACACCAAAAGCTCGATCTGCTTCTCGAAAAGGGATTCATCACGATAACTGAAGGGGAGGCGTGGCCTATGTACCAACTTACAATTTCGCCAAGCGACGGTCCCGCCGCTCCTGACATTTGGGCGTTTCAACCGTATACAGAGGGGACTGTGTTCGGAACAGACTTAGGAATAGATGCCGATGTGCGTTGGCTAGGGACACAGGATGCAGAACGACTCGGCTACCCGACGCAAAAACCGGTCGGCATTTTGAAACACATCATCAACGCATCTAGTCGGCCTGGTGAACTTGTGTTAGACCCTTTCTGTGGTTGCGGCACAACGATTGCGGCGGCGCAGATGCTTGCGCGCCGATGGATCGGTATCGACATTTCTCCGTTCGCAATTGAATTGGTTCGGCGGCAACGACTGGAAGGGGCCTTTCCGCACCTTAGAGTGGGCATTGATTACGAAATTAAAGGTCTGCCGACAACGCTTGAAGGCGCTCGTATGATGGCGGAGGCAGAGGACAGCGGGGACAGAAAAGCGTTCGAGATTTGGGCGGTGGCTAAACTTGATGGAATCCCGAACGACAAAAAGGGTGCGGACAAAGGCGTAGATGGCCGGATTGCCTTCAGGCCAGACGGAAAAACAGCCAAATTTGCGGTGGTCTCGGTAAAGAGCGGAAAGCTGAAGGCCGACGACATCCGCTCTCTTATGGCTGTGGCAAAGCGGGAAGAAGCATCATCGCTTGGGTTCGGCGTATTGGTCGCGCTCTATCCGCCAACAGCGGGGATGAAGGCCGACGCGGCATCGGCTGGGACCCTCGAAATGCACGGTAACCGCTATCCTCTCGTTCAAATTCTGACGGTTGAAGACATTCTGAAGGGCAAGAAACCGCATCTGCCGCTGCTCGATCCGACGGTCGGCTACCGCAAGAAAGCAAATCTAGCGGACATCCAAGGTTCCCTTCTGCGCGACGAATAGAGCTGCCATTGCCGGGAGCGACGATATAGTTTTTGGGACATGGGAACAGGCGGCAAGGGAATGACAAACGTTGTCAATTTTTTGCATTGGCGGGTAGTCTACGTGCTGGAACGGTGATGAACGGCACAGGGCCAGCCGCCTGGAAGAAACTAGAATGGTGACATGAACAATACATTTGCGGTCGATGTTGCCATCGCGGGCGCCGGCATCATCGGATTGTCGTTGGCATTGGAATTGCGACAGCGCGGGCTTTCAGTCACGGTGATGGAGCGCGGGCAGGCCATGAGTTCGGCCTCTTGGGCCGCCGGAGGAATGTTGGCGGTGAACGATCCGCAGAATCCGCCGGAACTGATGCCGCTCTGTGTCGGCAGCTGGGCGCTGTACCCGAAATATCTGGATCGCATTGAATCGCTTTCCGGTCGACGCGTGGCGATGCGCACACACAGAACGCTGCAGGAACCGAAGCCAGGGCGCATCTCGAATGCGTTGGCGACGACTGCGGAAATCGCCGAGTTTGCTCCCGGGCTCGACCCCAGCGGCCACAGCTTTGAATGGCTGGATGAGGGCAGCGTCGATCCCAACGATCTGCGCGAGGCGTTGCCGGCAGCCGTGCGTGAAGCGGGCGGAATCTTGCTGGAGGCGACAGAGGTATTGGGTGTCGAAGCCACAGCCGGCGGAGTTCTAGTGGAAACCGGGCAGGGCCGGATCTCCGCAGGCATGTTTGTCAATTGCTGTGGAGCGTGGGCCGGCGGCCGGCGATGGGGAGGTGTTCCGGTTGAGCCGGTCAAGGGCCACATGGCCAACCTGCGGTGCGAGCCGCGCCGTCTGAGTTGCGTGGTACGCACGCCGGCGGTGTATCTGGTTCCGCGCGGCGATGGCCGTGTGACCGTTGGCGCAACCATCGAACGCGCAGGGTTTGACGAGACCGTTCACGAGCCCCAGATCAAGGCGATGCTGGGTTCCGCGATGCGTTTTTTGCCGGAAGCGACGATTCCGTCCCCAATGGATGCGTGGACCGGGCTGCGGCCGGGCACGCCGGATGGGCTGCCGATCCTGGGCGCTGCAAAAAGAGAACACTGCTGGCATGCCACCGGACATTATCGGGACGGAATTCTGCTTGCTCCCGTGACCGCCCGCGTGATGACGCAGGCGATGCTGGGCGAAACTCCCGATGTGTCGCTGCAGGCATTTGCTCCAACGCGATTCGAATCGTGGTAAGCAATTGTTCTACCTGGTTGCCGGTCCCAGACCGTTTCGTTACCGTTTTGCGGCTGAGACGACGACCCCATCGCGAGGCCGAAGGGAAATCTGGGCGCTCAATGGAAGCTCTTTCGGAGCGGGGCCAGGAAATCCCAGGCGCCAGTTTCGGATGACGCTGGCGAGCACCAGCACCGCCTCCATCCACGCAAAGTTTTCTCCAATGCAGATGCGCGAGCCTGCGCCAAAAGGGAAGTACGCGTGCCGAGGACGTGCCGCGATCGCTTCCGGCAAAAAGCGGTCCGGGTTGAAATGCATCGGTTCGGGATACCAGCGTGCATCGCGGTGAATCGCGATCTGCGGGACAAGCAGCAGAGACCCGGCAGGAATGGCCAGGCCGCGATAGGCATACGATACTGCCGCAGTGCGTGCCGTGACCCAAACGGGCGGATACATCCGCAGGGCCTCGGCCACCACTCGCTGGGAGTACGGAAGACGGTCGTATATTTCCGCGGCGCTGAGCGTCTGGGAGGAGGCGTCCTCAAAAATGTCCGACGCTTCGGCAAATACTTTTTCTTGCACATCGGGGTGTTGCGCCATCAAGAAGAAGATGAAGCTCAAACCGTTTGCTGTCGTTTCATGCCCTGCCAGCAGCAGCGTGAGACACTCGTCGCGGATTTGCCGATCGGTCATGCCGCCAGTGCCGCCTTCAGCGTCCTGACTGGCGAGCAGCATCGACAGCAGGTCTCCATGGTCAATTCCAGAGCGTCTACGATCGGCGATCATTGTATAGATCAAGCTATCCAGCTTCTTCTGAGATTTCCGTATGCGACCTGGAAAGCCAAAAGGTATTTTCAACAAAAGGTGCGGATAGGGCAGAAATGCCAGCGGGAGAAAACCCATAAACGCCGTTACCGAGTCAGAGATGGTTTTCACTTCGGATTCCACATCGCTATCGAAAAGGCATTTCCCTGTAATTCGCAGCGTGAGTTCAAGCATGGATCGATGAATATCGAAAGAATCCCCACTATGCCATCGGGAGGTCATCTCGCCGGCAAACTGCAACATCGTCCCCCCGTAGTCTGCAATCCTTTGCCGGTGAAATCCTGGCTGGACGAGTCTCCGCTGGCGCATGTGGATGGGTTCTTCGCTGGTCAACAGTCCTTCGCCTAAAACAAACTTCGCGCGCTGCATCACGATGCCGCGGTGCTGCATGGCGGCATCGCGAACAAGCACCTCCTGCACCATTTCCGGGTGGTTGAATTGGAAGACATGGCGTCCAAAGGCTCTGTAGTGAACAATATCTCCGTAGGTTCCTGCATTTCGCTCGAGAAACTCGTGCGTGCTGAGGTGCAATATCCCTGGATTCCGCAGGCGGTCACGATAACTGGGGCCGGGAGGGTAATGGGTGCTGGCAATCTCGGTCAATGGGAGAGGAGTTCCTTTCGTTCGACGCTTTTTTCGAGCCAGCCTCGTGCAGTGAGCTACATCCGATCAGAAAGAAGTTTGTGGCAAAATTAAAACGTTAAGGAGAGAAAATCCATGCCTCATTTTCATGGGATGACATTGCAATGGCTGGGTCACGCTACTGTACATCTTCAAACTGCCAAAGACACTTCCATCTTGATCGATCCATGGATGGAGTCGAACCCATCGTTTCCGAAAGGCTGGAAAGCGCCGGAAAAAGTCGATCTCGTCCTTTGCACCCACGGCCATGGAGACCACATCGGGGACGCATTGTCTGTGGATCAACGATATCATCCAACTTTCGTTGGAATCTATGAGCTGACAGGGTGGTTGTCATCGAAGGGGGTAAAGAAGACGGTAGGAATGAATTTGGGAGGCGCTTTCCGTTTTCAGGATGTAACCGTCTGCATGGTGGAGGCCAAGCACTCATCGAGCATTGACGACGGTGGGCCGGCGATCTATGCCGGAGTTGCGGCAGGGTACGTCTTGCAAGTGGATGGCGAACCCGCCATCTATCACTCCGGCGACACGGCGCTCTTCAGCGACATGAAACTGCTGCGCGAATTGTATGCGCCGGAAATTGCCTGTCTGCCAATTGGAGATCACTATACGATGGGCCCGCGGGCAGCTGCGCTTGCAGCGGAGTACGTGGGATCAAAAAAGGTACTTCCGATACACTACGGAACGTTCCCGCAGCTAACTGGAACGCCGAGAGAACTGCGGGAACATCTGCGCGGAAAAGAAATCGAAGTGGTCGAACTCCAACCTGGAGACAGTTTGAGATAAGGAATATTTTGCAATCTAGCTACGCATTCCATCCCAAACAAAGGCGGCCAGTTGCGCCGCCTTTGTTGTCACACAGAATCTTGCATTACTTGGAGCCTTGCTGCTTCTTGCGCTCTGCCCAACGCTTCCGCATCGCGTCGGCAATGCGTTTCCGGCCTTCCGGCGAGAGGCGACGCTTGCGTTTTGCCGACTTGCTGCCGGTCGTCGCAGCCTTGTGAGTTGCCGCCGCCTTCGGGCGGCCCGGGACGCCCTTTGTCGGTTCCCCTGTTAACAATGCACGAGCTTGTTGCAGCCGCGAAATCTCCGAGTCGATTTCGTGTACGAGTCGATGAAAATCCATAGTACCCCCATATTTTCCTTAGAAGACGATTTAGTCCAGACTCCCACGAATTCCTAACAGGCTCGCGGAAACAACTTACACTATAACATTACATAACGGATGGGTCGGATAGCAAATGACGGACGATCGATAGAGGAGACATCTGGCAGTATCCGGGGACAGACCTACTCGTTCTTCTTGCCTGTCGATTGCGGTTGTTCTTCGGCGTCCAATGTATCCAGGTCGGCAGGGGCTGGTGGAAGCATCGGCTTCTGAATTCGACTCTCCATTGCGAATTGACTGCCGAGCGAATGGCCCTTGTCTTCAACGGATCGCCGCAAACCCTCGAGTACTTCCCGACGGTCCGACTGATACTGTACCGCCAGCTTGCCCAACGCATAAGTGACAATGTCGCTGTGGTGCAATTCCTTCATCGAAGCATCGCCGCGAAATCTTAGCCATAACTGATGAACTAACTCGACATCTTGCGGCTGCAATGCCGGAGCGTGCGGTCCGATATGGAAAGACTTTGCCGAAGCATCCGGCATGACCACATAGAAAGTGAATTGGCGTTTGGGTTCAGGAAGAGCTTCCCAAGCGCGTCCAGCATAAAACGCTTGCTCTTCCGCCGTCATCCGCGAGGAAAGCCCCGCGACAGCTGTTGCGGCCTCCAATGAATTTGCCGTTTGCACCAGCGCGGAAAATGGATCGCCCGCAGGAACCACCAGAAGTGAAATGTGGCGGCCAAAGCTTTCCGCAACCGCCACCGCCTGTGTAAAAATCATCTGCTCATGTTCAGTAAATGCCAATTGCGAAGCGTCAATATATTCCGGACCGCCTGCTCCCATCAAGCGGGCCGCCAGCAGAACGACGTCCTGGCTTTCTTCCGAACTTCGCGAGAGGGCCCAGCGAAGCGCGCCGGTCGCCCGAACGTCCCGCATCGCGACTACGATGCAGCCGGGGCGGATTCGCAAACTCTCGCGGCTGACCGTGTCGTCGTTTTCCAGTTGAAAGTGTTCTTTCATCTCTCGGGCGGCCAACGCGTGCCGGCGGATATTGTCCTTCTCCGACAAAGTAAAGATGAGGTAGAAAGTAGCTGCGAAAACCAGGCCGCTGACGGTTGCCACTTCCTTGGTCAGCAGATTGACAATTGCGGTACTGAAAAGCACCAGAAACACCGAGAACAGTCCAATTGGAAGTTCAACATTCCCAATACGAAGATTGATCGGGACTTTCCAGCCGCGCTCACCTTTATATCGATAGCGCAACACCAGCATGGCGAGCCCATTGAAGGTAAAGCTCCAAATCACTCCAAAGGCGTAGGCTTCGCCAATCACAATAATGTTGCCGCGGCTTAATAGGATGGTCGCGAGCTGCAGGCCGGTTACAAGGTTGATGATGCGGGTAGGAGTGCCAAACTTCTTTTCCGGCTTGCGAAACCAGTCGTGCAAGACGCCATCTTCCGCGACCCGCATCAGCACGCCGGTGGAGCCGATAATCGAGGTATTGATAGCGCCGGCAAGGATCAGAAAACCCACAATCACGACAAAGATGCGAAACGCAACGCGCAGGGCGAGAGGGCCGGCCATGTACATCGCAATTCCCGCAATTACATTGTTGCCGTACACCGACACGCGGACCTGATCGGGAATCAACATCACCGCCAGCAGGGAAGCGCCGCCGGTAAAGATCAAGCTATAGATGGCGATGACGATCGCGGCGCGTTTAAGGTTTTTCAACTTCGGATGCTGAATTTCCCGGTTGACCTGGGCCAGGGTCTCCTCACCGCTCATGGCCAGCACTGTATGGCCAAAGGCCATCAGAATGCCAAACAGACCGAAAGTCTTCATCAGGCTTGTGTGCCGTAAGAAGCCGAACGAGTCGGCGGTGAATTTCAAATTCGAAGGGACGGGCATCGGAGGTAAATGCGCTCCCCTGTAGACGATGGAGAAGATCCCCCACGCCATCATAACGACCACCATCAAGGTGGTAATTTTCATGACGTCGACAGCGCGCTGACTGGAAGCCTCGATTCCCTTGACGTTCTGCCACCAGTAAAACAAAGTGACGATGACGGCAATCGCGGCCGCGCTTGCGTTGACAGGCATTTGGATCGCGTGGCCAGGAGAAGAGAGCAGCAAGCCGCCTAAAGCTGGATGCCCCGCGCAGATTCGCAGCAACTCATTCAGCAACCCAACAATGTATTGGCCGGCGGACACGCCCGATACCGGGCCTGTCAGGACGTAGTCGAACATCAGCGCGGATACGCTGACCTTGGCAAAGGTGCCCCCCAGTCCTTCTTTCACAATGCGGTAAACGCCGCCGCGCGTGAACATCGAGCAGCTTTCCACGTAAACCGCGCGCACCGCAAACGAAAAAAGCATCACCCCGAGCACGATCCAGGGCGCGGACTTGCCAAAATCCTGTTCCGCAATTCCCACCGCATAGAAGGCGGAAGACGCTAAATCGTTCAGCACAATTGCAGCCGCGCTCCAAAAGGAGATGAACGTCAGCATCACGGTGGATGCGACAACGATGCGTACGCGGTTGGCGGGGGATGGCGCGGGAACGGTCTGTTCTGGCATGGTCGCTGGTCTTAGTTCAGTTCATGGTTGCAAGGTGGCGAATCTATGGCGGGCTTCTATCGAGATATTCGGTTGCAGCCTGCGGCAAAACAGTACCGATTCCCCATGATATTGGAGTTTCATGATCCTCAGGATGGATCTTCCGCCGCGGTCAATCGTTCTTGCTGAAAAGCTCATGCATATCTTCAACAAAACTGATGACAATCACAAAAGCCGAACCGAATCCGCCAATCAGGAACATCGCCACCAGCACGCGATCCACAATCTTAAGAACGATCTGCATTCCAAGAGTGTACTGCCGGGCACTCTGAATGCCTAGGACGCTTCATATAAAAAATGTTGCGCCTCAATAGGATGGTAGACTGCACACGATGCGCGCTGGATCGAAGTTGAGCTGGGTGCTTGCTGCGGAAAGCGGAGTGCTGCTGGTACTGCCGTTTCCGGTTGCCGGCCCGTTGCCCCACTGGCGCGCAGCGCTGGCGTGGATCGCATTTGTTCCCTTGCTGATTGCCCTGCTCGTTCCGCGTTCTGGATTTGGCTGGCAGCGCGTCGCGCAAAACACCTTGATCGGTTACTTCTGCGGAATCCTCTGGTACGGCGGCACCTGTTATTGGATTGAATCCACAATGCAGATGTACGGGAACCTTCCGCCGTCGGTTGCCAGCATACTGCTGGTACTTTTTTGCCTGTACCTTGGTCTTTACTTTGCCCTGTTTGCGTTCCTTGTCAGCCTTGGCCAGCGGGCCACTGGCAGCAGGGTATGGACGTTGATATCGGTCCCGGCGCTATGGGTTGCGGTGGAGCTGGCGCGGGCGCGCGTCACCAGTTTCCCATGGAACCAACTGGGCGATTCGCAGATCGACAACCTGCTGTTGACGCGGTTGGCGCCGTGGACAGGAGCGTACGGAATTTCGTTTGTGCTGATGGCGGGGAACTGCGCCGTCGCCAGCGTCTTTCTTTTTCGCGGATGGCGCGCACGCTTGATTCCGCCCACATTGGCGCTGGCGCTTGCGGCTGGATTGTCAAAGGGATATACCCTGCACGCCACTCCGGAGATTCCCCACGCCACCGCTATGCTGTTACAGCCGGACTTGAATGTGAGTGGCGGAAATAACTGGGTGGGCGATGAGTTCGATAAGCGGATGCAGCACTTCGCCGCGCTGAGTGAAAAAGCGTGCAATCCATACTACGCGGGCATCCCCTCGTCGCGGACGCAGGTCATTCAACCGGACTGTAAATCTCCACGCCCGGCGACCAGCGCAATTGTCTGGCCGGAATCGCCGGCGCCGTTTGAAGACGCCGATCCTCGATTTCGCCATTGGATCTCAGCGTTGGCCGAGGACGCGCACGCGCCCATGATTGTTGGCGATATCGCCGTGGAGCGCGAACCAGGCGAGACGGGGACCGCGATGTACAACTCAACCGCGTTTGTCGCCTCCGACGGGACCTTCGTTGGCCGCTACGATAAAATGCACTTAGTCCCCTTTGGCGAATACACGCCGTTTCCGGAGCTATTGTCCTTTGCAGGATCGCTGACGGACCAGGTGGGTCACATGACGCCAGGCAAGCGTCGCGTGGTATTCGCGGCAGACGGACATCGCTATGGCGTCTTCATCTGTTACGAATCGATTTTTGCCGATGAAGTGCGTCAATTCGTGAAGCTTGGCGCGGACGTGCTGGTGAATATTTCCGACGATGGCTGGTATGGAGACACCAGCGCCCCCTGGCAACACCTGAACATGAGTCGAATGCGCGCCATTGAAAACGACCGCTGGCTGTTGGTCGATACCAACAGCGGCGTCACGGCTGTCATCGACCCGCACGGGCAGGTGGCGCAAAGTGCGCCGCGTCATGCGGAGACATCGTTGACGGCGCACTTCAATTACGTGTCGCGAGAGACCTTTTATACGCGCCACGGCGACCTGCTGGCGTGGCTATGTGCCATAATCGCAATAGTCCTTGCCGTCGATGGGGCTGTGCAAAACAACTATCGACCGGGAACGAAAATCTAATTCCAAGACTGGTCCGTCATGCTC
Source organism: Acidobacteriota bacterium (assembly GCA_021791935.1). Lineage (GTDB taxonomy): Bacteria > Acidobacteriota > Terriglobia > Terriglobales > Acidobacteriaceae > JAKAAZ01. Next base: position 642 of record JAJYVR010000056.1, on the reverse strand, counting down.
AATGACTTAGAGTTTGCCTACAATCCCATCGAGCAAAAAGTTCGCGATCTGCAGGAGTATCTTTGACGCGGAACGACTGCGCAAAGAACTCGCCTCCATCGAACAAAAAGTAGCCGACCCAGCCGTCTGGGCCAATCCTGCAGTGTCACAGCCCTTGATGCGCGAGCGCAAGCGGCTGGAATCCTTACTGGCGGACGATACGGAACTGCGCCGCCGCAGGGATGATATCGCCGCGTATTTTGAACTGGCTCGTGAAGGCGAACATGTCGAACCCGACCTGGTGCGAGAAATTGAAGGGCTGCGCAGCTTTTCTGAAGCACTGGAATCGCGCACCATGCTGTCGGAAGAGACCGATCCGCTGAATGCCATTGTGACGGTCCATCCTGGCGCGGGCGGCACCGAATCCCAGGACTGGGCGGAGATGCTGATGCGGATGTACCTGCGCTGGGCAGAGCAACAGCATTTTAAGACCGAGATCAACGACTATCAGGCGGCCGAAGAAGCGGGCATCAAGTCCGCCACCTTCACCGTGACCGGCGACTATGCCTATGGGCTGCTTTCCGGCGAGACCGGCGTGCATCGGCTGGTACGAATTTCTCCGTTCGATTCCGCGAAACGCCGCCATACTTCCTTTGCCAGCGT
>JAJYVR010000306.1 GCA_021791935.1 Acidobacteriota bacterium | reverse complement strand
ACACCACCGATACAGCCCCGCACATCGCCTCCATCACTCCCCTGGCAGCCTTGCCCGGCGGCGAAGTGGAAGTGCATGGCCGCAAGCTGGCGACGGAAACCTATCGTCAACCGACCGCCACCATCGGAGAGCAGCCGTCTCCGGTCAGAATGAGCCATGCCTCCAAGGTCCTGTTGCATGTCCCGGATGGCGCCATTTCCGGCAACGTCCAGTTACGCGTCGAAGGACATATCAGCAACGCCATGCCGTTATCTGTGGGAGTCGCAATTGCCGAAGACATGGACCCGGTTGCCAATCCGGCGGTCGATCTTGAAAGCAATATTTACGTGGCATTTTCCGGCCAGCGCGGCCAGCAAACTCCAGTGTCCGTCTTTCAGATCGATGCCGAATACCAGGTCCGTCCTTTTGCCACGGGTATTCTAAATGCCACCGGATTGGCGCTCGACGCGGACGGAAATCTCTATGTCTCGTCGCGCCACGAAGGGACGGTCTATCGCGTCACCCCAAGTGGCGCTAAATCCGTGTTTGCGGAGGGCATGGGCGTCGCTACCGGACTGGCCTTCGATCGCGATGGATTTCTCTATGTCGGCGACCGCAGCGGGACCGTCTTCAAGATTTCCCCAACCCGCCAGGTCTTCGTCTTCGCCACGCTGGAGCCCAGCGTCTCCGCCTACCATCTGGCTTTCAACGACGGCGGGACCCTGCTCGTCAGCGGACCCACCACCTCCGCCAATGAATCCATCCACGCCATTGAGCCCAACGGAGAAATTTCCAGCTTCTACACCGGATTGGGTCGTCCCCAGGGCATGGCCTTCGATGCAGACGACAACCTCTATGTGGCGGCATCGCTGCACGGCCGCCGCGGCGTGGTAAAAATCACCCCCAAACGCGAAGCCTCGCTGGTCGTCTCCGGCCCTGGAATCGTCGGGCTCGCTTTTCTGCCCGAAGGCGATGCCGCGGTCGCTACCCGCGATACCGTATATCATGTTGGATTGGATATCGTTGGAAGATTGTTGCACTAGAAACGGTCCGACGGCGGTGGCGATGGCCAAATGTTTAGGCGAGTCATTCTGAATGCAGGTCGGTCGCCTGGGCGACGCGACCGAAGTGAAGAATCCAGAATCTATTGGTCCGATACGCGTCGCCATTGCCCTCTGGACAGGTGTGCCTTCTTTCACGGAAGAATGACGAACTCTTCTTTGACAACACCCTCGACGAGATCGTTATAGTGTCGGCAAGGCTGTACTTTCACCATTCACACCCATGCTTGCAGAAATCATCGCCGTCGGCTCGGAACTGCTGACCCCCTTTCGTCAGGACACGAACTCGCTGTTCGTCACCGAGCAGTTGAACTCGCTCGGCGTCAACGTCGTCTTCAAAACCATCGTCGGCGATCGCAAGGCGAACCTGGTGCAAGCCGTTTCCGTCGCCCTGGGCCGAGCCGATGTCGTCTGCGTGACCGGCGGCCTTGGGCCTACCGAAGACGACCTCACTCGCGAAGCCGTCTCGGAGGCCCTGGGCCTGCGTCTACGCCGCAACGGCGACCTGCTGGCCGCGCTCTACAAGCGCTTTGCGGAGCGCCGTATCGCCATGCCCGCCAACAATTCCAAACAGGCGGACTTGATCGACGGCGCGGAGATTTTGCCCAACGCCAACGGCACCGCCCCCGGCCAGTGGATCGATACCGTCGTCGGCGAACACCGCAAGCTGGTGCTGCTGCTGCCTGGTCCGCCACCGGAATTGAAAGCGATGTTTACCGCCGAATGCCTGCCCCGCCTGCGAGACGCGCTGCCCCCTCGCCACATTGCCCGCCGCGTGTTGAAAATCGCCATGCTGCCGGAATCCGAGGTGGACGCGCGGCTGGCTCCCATCTATACGCGATTCACCGATGTCGAGACGACGATCCTGGCGCACGCCGGCGAAATCCAGATGCATCTGCAATGCGCGAAGGCGATCCTTGAAGTGGCCCAGGGTCGCGTGAATGAGCTGGCAAGCCGTATTGAAGAGGAGATGGAAGACGCGATCTTTTCGTCCCATGGCGAGTCGCTGGAACAAATCGTTCTGTATTATCTTGAAATCCGCAGCGCGACAGTCGCTGTCGCGGAAAGCTGCACCGGCGGACTGCTGGCGCAGCGCCTTACCAGCATCGGCGGCAGCTCGCGCTCCTTTCTTGGCGGAGCCGTGGTCTACAACGACGCCCTGAAGGTTGAGTTCGCCGACGTGCCGGAAGAGTTGCTGGAGGAGAAAGGCGCCGTCAGCCGCGAAGTTGCCGAAGCGCTCGCCCGTGGAATTCGCCGCCGCGCCCAGTCCACCATCGGTGTCGGCATCACCGGCATCGCGGGTCCTACTGGAGGCACCGAGGCCAAACCCGTCGGCCTGGTCTACATCGCGCTCGACGATGGAAAAGAAATCAATGTATGCGAACGCAATTTCCGCGGCGATCGCGACCGGGTACGTTGGTTCGCCAGCCAGCAGGCGCTCGACATGATTCGCCGCAAGTTCATGTAGGGCCTCTTCACGCGACTCGCTGTGTCCGGGAACAAGATGTTATCGATCAGTCGGCATGCGGGTAGACCCCGGACTTCAGTCCGGGGAACCGAGTTCGAAACCGTAGCGCGCCTTCAGGCGCTGAGGTACGCTACCGACGCCACAATTTGGAGCGAGAGCGTTCAGCATCTCGCCGCAACACCTTCG
>JAJYVR010000305.1 GCA_021791935.1 Acidobacteriota bacterium | reverse complement strand
TGTCGCGCAATTTACAAGTTATGCGACATGGGCTCGGCGCGGGCAAGAACGGCGAGAGGAGTAACCACTCCGCGTCAGTCACGTCACTTCCACAGCGCAGCCCAGTGCGGCTATGCTGCGCACGGGTGGTTGGCGTCCACATGGTGTCTCCGGCAAGGCTTCGAACACCTGCCCGAAATCACATCCGGCCCAACCATCCAACCGCTCATCAAAGCCGTTCCACTTCCATTCCGAAATGGCCTCTTATGTTTTCGTTACGTTTGTATTCACCAGATCACGAACCAGCGTGAAATCTGGTGCTTCTGGTCCCAGCCCAGGATTTGGCGCTCCCAAGGGAGGCTTTTGGGCTACGTAAGGACGCCAGGCTGAAAATAGAGGAAGTTGCAAAAAATGTGATTGTTTCCAATATTCATGTGGGTTTGGTGGCTGTGGGAGTATATTTTCTAGTCGTTTGGCATGCATCAAAGCCAACTTCAGAGGGTGAATACCTTTTGGAACGGTCAGCGGAGGAATAATTTGACCGGATCGGATCCCCTTGGCGGTGTCTTCCAAATCCGCGACGAACTTTATTTCATCCGGTGTCAGCGGATCTCCAAATAGATGAATATCCGCCACCAGATCGTCGATCTGCGCCGCGACAACCGGGAAATGCCGAGGCTTGAGCAAGCCAGGGCCTTGCAAGATACGCTTTAACTCCCCCAAGGCTTTGGCGATTTCCTTGGAGTCATCCACCTCGCAGGAACCAACGACGTAGCAAAGCGTGCCGATCCAGCTCTTATGCACGGGAACAGGCAAGCGCTGCGCGTCGATCTCCTGCTTGAGCCAGCGGAGCTGATAGACCACGCGGCCATGCGCGGTTTCGTTCGAGGCGGGGTAGTCCTTGAAGGCGTCGAGCAGGAACGCGATGCGCTCCATGGCATCTTCATATTCTTCTTCAATGCCAGGGCCGATGATCTCAGGCGTAATGGGGATCATGGAAATGTTCCTCTATTTACCAAAGCTGACCGCTGAAGGCGGCAATGAAACCTGAGAGCCGCCACCGGTCATGAGCAGCTTTCCTTCATCCACGCCACCCGCCCCATTATCAAGATTGAACAATTCCGAAGCGGAATTGATCTGTGACGTGACGCCTGTTGTTGGTGCCGTGACCTGCCCTTGGAATATTGTTTGGGCCATATTGTAACATGGTAAAGCTAGATATTGCTTGACCCCGGCGGCGTTCGTCACGTTCAGATTCTCATCGACATATCCCTGATTGATCAACTGATTCATGCCATTCTGGTCCAGAATATAGGGGCTGGGTGTATCAGGGTTGTAGCTAAGATTCTGAATTTTGTAGATATTATCGCCCGCGGAGTAATCGCTGGTGCCAAATTTGGAGCCGCTATTCAGAATTTGGTCGATCTTGTCGTCGTCCCACGCTGGATTTCCACTTGAGTCGAGTTGGCTCTGTAACTGATTGATGGCAGTACGCTGGTCAGCCGCAGGCGCGGTTGAATCATAAACGCTATCCGGTGTGAATTGATCGGCGCGCCGGGGATATGTAACGCCATCATTCCCGTTGTTGTAGCGTTGCATGATATCGTCGGTCGAGCCGCGCGCCGGATACGCAGCCAGAACCTGCTGGCGTGGGGATTTGGGAGGTAGGGGTTCATCCTCTGCCTCTGGCGCCTTGGGTTTCACCTCATGCACGCGCCTGACGATTTCGCGGAGCAGGACGAGCAGGCCCAGCGAGACCAGCGCCGCCGCGGCCAGTTTGGCGGCGAGTTTGATCTCCTCACCCGTCGTGGCGTGGCCGGCCTTGATCACCGCCTCGACGAAATCTTTTCCGGCAATCAACCCCGCCCAACCGAACTGCCACCAGGCCAGCCCGGCGATCATGCCGTCCACGATCGCATCCGCCCCTGGCAGCGCCTGCACGACCGCGATCCCGCCGAAGAACAGCGCCATCACTGCAAAGTTCTGCGGTGTCAGGAACGCCCTGAATTCCGCCCGGCTGGCCTCTCCAAGACATTCCGGGATCGCCTCGAACATGGCGACCACCTTCTGCCCGCCGCTCCAGCCGGATACCGGGCCGCGGCCCGGCAGGACCCCACTGCCGGCATCGCCGCGGATCATGCTGCGATGCGGGTCTCTCGCGAAACGGAAGACCGCAAGCGCACCGTGGCGGACATCCTCCTGCAACTGCCGGATCAGGAGTGCCGGCGGAACCTCCTGACGTTCGTTGCGCCAGGCCGCGTAGAAGCGACGGATGGCCGCAAGATTGCCCGGATGACCGAAAAATGGCGTGGCGCCCTGGCGCATGGCGTCGAGCATCTGCTCGAATTCAAGCCGGCCGAGGGTATCCGACCCCTGATACGCCTGGAACCGGTGGACTTCCCTCGTCTCCGCCGAGGTGGGCAGGATGAGATAGACTGCGTGGAGGCTTCGCAATTCCAGATGGAGTGCTTGCGGATGGGGCATTGCCATCCACGGATGCGGTCCAGGTGATCCTGAAAGTGCATTTCCCATCCGCGCCACGATACAGCATCATTATTGGAATCAGAAAATGCGAAAATCAGGAATTTCGCACGAGCGTGGCGAACTTGGGGGGGTAGCAGCAGCGGGCAGCTGTAATTACAGCGGTCGGATAGGGGTTAAAGGGCTTATTGGAATGGCAAACTCGGCGAGGCTGGTTCCGGAACTGGTGGTTTCGGACTTGGAGGTGAGCCTG
>JAJYVR010000055.1 GCA_021791935.1 Acidobacteriota bacterium | reverse complement strand
GTCCGCAGCCACCGATTACAACGCCGCCAAATATAACCTCTCCAGCCAGGAATTCGCCGACGTCGTCAAGTTCTACCCGCAAAGCACGCAAGCCGGCAACGCGCAATTTTACATGGGCGAGATCGACTATCGCTCCGGAAACTACAAAGGCGCGATCGACAATTACTCGGCGGTACTTTAACAGTACCCGGGCAGTTCCAAAGCCCCCACGGCCCAATTGCGGAAAGCGCAATCGGAATTGGCCCTGAGGCAGAAGGAATCCGGCATTCGCGATTTGCGCTCTTTGATCCAACGCTATCCGCAAACGCCAGAAGCGATGCAGGCGCGCAGCAAGCTGAACGCCATGGGCGTCCACATCTACGCGAAACCTGCCGCGAGCCATCCGTAATGGCCTCATCAACTGCATTCCAGGCGACAGCCTCCCCCAGGACTTCACGCTCCAATATGACCGATACAAGCACTCCTCCCGTCCAACCGGACGCCGACAAAGCCAAGGGTGTCGTGGAAGACGACTCCCCACGTCAGCCCGGGCAGGCGCGAAAGTCGCAGGAATCGATGGCCGGACAATTGGGCCATCGCAATGCGGATGAGCTGACCAGCGGCAACGACACCGATTTTCCCGAGCCCGGTTCCAGCCCGGAGCACAGCGGGGAACACAAGTAGCGTGACCCATCGCCTGTCGTCGCCCCTGTGATCGCCCGATGAATGCGGTGGTCCTGCACGTTCTCGTCGTCCTGTTTCTGGCCACGACAATTCGATCGACATTTGGCTTCGGCGAAGCGCTCTTTGCCGTCCCATTGCTCGCGCTCCGCATTCCGCTAGCGGTTGCAACTCCTCTCGCCGTACTCGTTTCCATCACCATCGCCCTTGTCGTTGTGGCGCAGGACTGGCGGCATATTCAGGTGCGCAGCGTCGGCGGGCTGCTGGGATCGACCGTGCTCGGAATTCCAGTGGGCTTGCTGCTGCTGACGGCCGGCAAACCGCAGATCGTCAAAACCGCCCTCGCCGTCCTTCTGATCGCCTTCTCCGTCTATTCTCTCCGCGGGCGGACCCTGTTGACGCTGCAATACGACAGCAAGCGTTGGCTCTTGGCTTGCGGATTTTGTGCCGGCGTCCTTGGCGGCGCCTATGGCATGAACGGGCCTCCCCTGGTGCTCTACGGAGCCATGCGCCGTTGGTCGGCACAGCAGTTTCGGGCCACCCTGCAAGGATATTTCCTGCCGGCCAGCATCGTCGCCATGACGGGCTACTGGCTTGCAGGCCTGTGGACTCCCGTAGTGACGCGCGATTATTTGTTGTCGTTGCCTGTCGTCGTGCCCGCCATTTGGCTGGGCAGAATTCTCAACCGCCGTTTGCGCGGAGATCGATTTCTCAAGTACGTCTACTTCGGCCTGGCAACGGTCGGATGCGTCCTGCTGATTCAAGCCATCCATCCATAAAATTGACTGGACGCGAGCGATAATAGTGCATGGCCACCTACCACCCCAATGCACGTACGCAAGTTGCTCGGCTCCCCAAGCGCGCCGTCTACGACAAGGCGCAAGTCCACGCCGTCCTCGACGAAGGGTTTCTCTGCCACGTCGGCTTCACTGTCGAGCAGCAGCCCTACGTCATTCCCACAGGATATGTGCGCTCGGGCGAGAAAATCTATATTCATGGCTCCGCCGCAAGCCGCATGATGCGCCAACTGGATCGAGGAATTCAAGTCTGCGTCACGGTAACGCTCGTCGATGGATTCGTGCTCGCCCGCTCGGCGTTTCATCATTCTGTCAACTACCGCTCCGTGGTGATGCTGGGGACAGTGCGGCTGGTCGTCGATCGCGACGAAAAAATCGATGCGCTCCGCCGCTTTACAAATCACATGGTCCCTGGCCGGTGGGGCGAGGCAAGACAGCCGACGGACCAGGAACTGAAGGCGACCAGCGTGCTGGTGTTGCCGCTGGAAGAGGTCTCAGCCAAAGTGCGCACCGGCCCTCCCATCGACGACGAAGAAGATTATGCATTGCCCATCTGGGCGGGCGTGGTTCCCATTCACCTGCGCGCAGGCGAACCCGTTCCTGACGATCGCATCTCACCCGCAGTCGAAGCCTTCGACACAAGGAGGCTGACAAGATTCTTCTAGTGCGTGTTACCCCTCGGGTAGACCTCGGACTTTAGTCCGAGGATGAGAAGCCGTGGGAGTACGCCTTCAGGCGCCGAGGTTCGCAACCGCGGCCGCCTTCGCATGCTAGAGTCGATTTTGTGGCCAGAACACCTGAAGAACTGCATCGCTCCAACAAGAACCCAAGCGCCGCGAGCGGCCAACAAACCCGCAACATACCGGCACGCGACGATTTGTCGCATCAACTCGATCGCGCCGAAGTCGTCAGCGGGCGCTGGCTGGTGAAGGCAATCCTAGGGGTGCTTGCGATTGCAGGAGTCGCACTCTATCTCACCGTCTGTCTGCTCTTCTATCAGGGCCAGTGGCAGTTCACATTTTCTCCGCCTAAAGGGAGTCCGCCCACGGCCGCGGCCGTCGCTGCGAAAACCGGACTTCCAATTACGGATGTTCGATTCGACGCCACCGAAGAAGGTGTGGAGCGATTGGATGGATGGTGGATTCCCGCCGCCGAGAGCCAAGCCCCCAATGGTGCGCCCGCACTTTCGCACATGGTGGTGCTGTTCTGCCCCAATGGCCACACAGATTTGGCGGAGAATGTCGATGCATTCAAGGCTTTGCACGCATTGGGCGTCGATGTGTTTTCATTCGACTATCAAGGGTTCAGCGCCAGCCAGACCGGTCATCCCTCGCAACAAAAGGCCTACGCCAATGGCGTCGCCGCCATGAATTACCTGACCGGAATGCGCCACGTCCCTCCAGACCGCGTCGTCGTCTATGGCGCGCGGCTCGGCGCGGCCGTCGCCGCGCACATCGCCCAGCAGTCGCCGAACATCGCCGGCCTCATCCTTGAAGACCCGCAGCCATCGCTCACGGAAGAGGTCAAGCGAGAGCAGCACATCCATCTGCTGCCCATGTGGCTGGTCTTCCAGGATCGATTTCAAATTGCAACGATGATGCCCTCGTTGAAAATGCCGAAACTGATTCTATCCACCCCAGCCATGCGTCAATACGCCTCCGGCGCGGCCAGCGTGTATGACGAAGCCCATCCTCCCAAACAAAAAGCCGCAATCGGAAACCACTCGACATATACGCAGCCGGAATGGCGCGCAGCGGTTGGCAACTTCCTGAACGGTCTAGTATCCTGAGTCGTAAATTCGTGAAAAAAATAATTTCAGGTCTTGTATCGGGGCACGACTTCGAGCCTGCCCTGAGCGGACCCGAAGGGTGTCGTACATGGCACACAACAGATGGACTTTAGCCCCTGAGCGCTGCTGTTCGAATCGCTTCCATTCATCGAATTGTTGAATGGATTTCAGACTCAAGACCCCTAGCGGCTGCCCCTGCCGCTCCAACCCCGTCGCGCATACCCTAAAATAGTTTGAGGTCCAATTCCGATGCTGATCGACACCGAAGAGCAGTTGGAAGAAAAGCTGTCCCAGCCGTCGCCCGACGATATTGCCGCCATGCGGGCACTCCAGGGCGACATTGTTGTTCTGGGTGTGGGCGGAAAAATGGGACCGAGCCTCGTCCGCCTCATGCGGCACGCCGTGACCGAAGCCGGCGTTCAGAAAAGAATTATCGCTGTCGCGCGTTTTACCGACCAAACCCTGCCCGGTGCGCTCCAGGCCGAAGGAATCGAGACCATCGCCTGCGACCTGCTGGAGGACGGCGCTCTCGACCGCTTGCCGGATGTGCCAAATGTCATTTTCATGGCCGCGCGAAAATTCGGGACCACCGGGGCCGAATACTTGAGTTGGGCGATGAATACGCAACTTCCCGCCCTCGTCGCCAGTCGCTATCGCAATTCTCGCATTGTGTGCTTTTCCAGCGGCAACGTCTATCCTCTCCGTCCGCTTCATCTGGGCGGGGCCAGTGAAGAGACTCCCGTCGACCCTCGCGGAGAATATGCGCAATCCGTGCTCGGTCGCGAACGAATCTTTGAGTATGGATCTCATCGCTGGGGAACGCCAGTCGCGCTGCTGCGCCTCAACTATGCCATCGACCTTCGCTACGGCGTCTTGTCCGATATCGGGACCGCCGTATATCAGCGCCAGCCGCTCGACATCCGCACGCCGATGCTGAATGCAATCTGGCAGCGCGACGCCAATTCTGTTTGCTTTCGAGCATTCGAGTATTGCCAGTCGCCGCCGTTTGTCCTCAATTTGACCGGCCCTGAGACTCTCAGCATCCGCTGGATTGCGGAAGAGTTCGGCAAGCATTTTGCCTGCCAGCCAATTTTTTCCGGCGAAGAAACTTCCTCCGCGTTCCTCAGCAACGCGGCAAAACAGCATCGCCTCTTCGGCTATCCCACTGTAACGCCCAACGAGATGATCGAATGGACGGCCCACTGGATCGCCGGTGGCAAGAGATCTTTGAACAAACCGACACATTTTCAAACACGAGACGGAAAATTCTAATGGCCCTGCGAGAAAAATTGAAGGATGGCCTTGTCATCCCTGCGCATCCCCTCGCGCTCACCAGCGCCAGACAGTTGGATGAGCGCCGCCAGCGCGCCTTGACGCGATACTATCGGGCCGCTGGGGCCGGCGGAGTTGCCGTCGGCGTGCATACCACCCAATTTGCAATTCGCAACGTCGGACTGCTTCGACCCGTCCTGGAACTGGCCGCTGAGGAAGTCCGCAGCTCCGCGATGGTGAAGATCGCCGGTGTTTGCGGCCCTGTCGCCGACGCGGCTGCAGAGGCGGAACTGGCCTGCTCGTTGGGGTACGATGCCGTACTCCTCAGCATGGGCGGACTGCAATCTCTCACCCTTGACGAGCAGCTCGCGCGCGCAAACACCATCGCTTCCATCATGCCCGTCGTCGGGTTCTATCTGCAGCCTCTCGCCGGCGGCCAGATTTTTCCCTATCGCTTTTGGCGGAAATTTGTCGAGATCGAAAACCTGGTCGCCATCAAAATGGCGCCCTTCAATCGCTATCAGACCCTCGAAGTGGTCCGCGCCGTGCTGCACGCTGGCCGCGAAAACGATATCGCGCTGTACACCGGCAACGACGACAATATCCTGGTCGATCTGCTGACGGAATTCAATTTTGGCGGCAACAGCACGCGGATCGTCGGCGGACTGCTCGGCCATTGGGCCGTCTGGACAAAAACAGCGCTCGCGCATCTCAACTTGGCAAAGCGATCGCGCGGCCCCGTTGCTGCCGATCTGCTCACGCTCGCCCAGCAGATGACAGACGCAAACGCCGCCTTCTTCGACGCCGCCAACTCTTTCGTCGGCTGCATCCCCGGCATTCACGAGGCGCTACGCCGTCAGGGTCTGCTCGATGGCATCTGGTGCCTCGATCCGGACGAAGCCCTGTCTCCGGGGCAAAACGAGGAAATCGACCGCGTGTATCGCGCCTATCCGCATTTGAACGACGATGCATTTGTGCAACAGCATCTCGATGAGTGGCTCCGATGAATATCTGCGACGACCTTGAAAGGAAATTCCGGTGCGAGTAGGGATCGTAGGAACTGGCGCAATGTCGCACAAACATGCGCAAGCCTGTCGCAACATCGGCTATGAAATCGTTGTATGCACCAACACCCATCCGCTCAAGGGCCGGGCCTTCGCCGAGGCCACGGGAGCGGAATTTGTCCCAAGCTTCGAGGAACTTTGCCGCCATCCTCGCGTCGATTACGTGGATGTGTGTACCCTTCCAAATTTTCGCCTGCCTGTCGTGGAACTGTGCGCGGAAACGAAGAAGCATATCCTGGTCGAGAAACCCATCGCCGCCAATCTGGAAACGGCGCGGTCGATGATGGACACAGCGCACAACGCGGGCATCCAGCTCGGTGTCGTCAGCCAGCACCGCTTCGACGATTCCACAAAGTTTCTAAAGCAAGCCATTGCCGACGGACGCCTCGGCAGGATCATCCAGGCCGATGCGTATGTGAAGTGGTACCGGTCTGCTGAATATTACAGCCGCCCCATTAAGGGCAGTTGGGCGGGCGAAGGCGGCGGCGCGCTGATCAATCAGGCCATTCATCAACTCGATCTACTTTTATTTTTGATTGGCTTCGTCGATCGAGTATCGGCCGCCTGGCAATTGGGCGCCGCGCACAGCATCGAATCGGAAGACGTGGTGAATGCCCTGCTCTCGTTTTCCTGCGGCGCCACCGGCGTCATCCAGGCTTCCACCGCGCTCTGGCCCGGATATCCGGAGCGAATCGAGATCCACGGGACCCAAGGCACCGCCGTCGTCACCGGCGACAAATTGACCCGTTGGGACGTTCAGGAGGACACCGGCGGTCCCGCTCCAATCGACCGCGCCATTGCCTCGGGCGCTTCCGATCCCATGGCCATCTCGACTCTCACGCTGGAGCGCCAGTTTCTCGACTTTGGCGACGCCTGCAAGACCGGTCGGCTGCCGTTGGTCTCCGCCCTCGATGGATACCGCGCGCTGCAAGTTGTCACCGGCATTTACGATTCTTGCCGGCAAGGCCGCCGAATCGCTATCGATCGCGAAACTCTCTAGGGTACCTTCATGGACAGCGTAATGTCATGGGTGCCCCATACCTAGCGTAGCTAGGGTGGGATAGAACGATATTCGCACCACCCCAACGGTGAAAATGCTCTAGCCGCGTATTGCAACGGATGGCATCCTGCACAATGAGGGCGCAATGAAATCGCAATCGATCACCGGACGCGATCCATCCAGCGGAAACGTGCTCGAAGTCATCGTCGCCGACGGCCATATTCAAGCGATTGCGCCCAGTTCTGCAAAAGAAGCGCCATGGTTGTCGCCCGGCTTCATTGACCTGCAGGTGAATGGCTATCTTGGCAGCGACGTAAATTCCGACGACATCGGTCCAGATGTCGTCCTCGCGCTGACGCGCAAAATGCTCGCGCTTGGGGTCACCACGTTTCTGCCCACCATCGTCACCGCGTCGGAAGGAAAAATAGTTCGTGCCCTGCGCGCCATTGCCGAAGCGCGGCGCGCCAGTCCTCACGTGGCCCACGCAGTTCCGTTCGTGCATGTCGAGGGACCGTTCATCTCGCCCCAAGATGGCCCGCGCGGAGCCCATGCGCTCGAACACGTTCGTCCAGCCAGTCTGGCCGAGTTTACACGTTGGCAGGCAGCCTGCGGCGACCTCGTCGGCATGGTGACGGTCTCTCCCCACAGCGACAGCGCGCTGGAGTTTATTTCCGCGCTTGCTAACAAGGGAATCGTCGTCGCGATCGGCCATAGCCACGCGACCCCGGCCCAGATTCATGCCGCCGCGGATGCCGGCGCGACTCTCTCCACCCACCTCGGCAACGGACTCGGCAGCCCGCTCCCCCGCCATCCAAACCTGCTCTGGGCGCAGCTTGCGGAAGACCGCCTGGCTGCCACCTTCATTGCCGACGGCCATCATCTGCCGATGGATACCTTCAAGTCGATGGTGCGCGCCAAGGGAATCGACCGCAGCATCCTCGTCTCCGATGCGGTGGCGCTGGGCGGCATGCCCGTCGGCATCTATCAGGCAGGCGTCGGCGGCGCGGTCGAGGTGACCGCCGACGGACGTGTCATCGACGCCACAGGCGGACGCTTTCTCGCCGGGGCCTATCGTCCGCTGACCGCCGGCATCGCCCATGCCGCAACCATCGATGGCATCTCGCTCGGCGGCGCGATTCAGATGGCAACCGAGAACCCCGGCCGCTTCGTGGACCGCCGCGGCACCCTGCAAATCGGCGCGGAGGCCGACCTTGTTCTCTTCCATTGGGATGCCGCTGCAAACGGGCTGGAGATTCAAACCGTACGAGTCGAGGGCGAAGAAATCGAGTCGATCTAAAACGAATCCTGGTCCCTCAAGGGAGCTTCGTCCCAACCAGAGGGCCAACATGCGTTCCCGACGGCAAGACCTTCTTCCATGGACGATAGATGTACAGGCCGATCATCACGATATGGACGCCGATGTAGGTCACGTACGTCGCCAATAACAGCAGCGCGCCGCGGCTGGTAAATTCCATTCCGATCGCCAACAACGCACCAAGGACCAGCGTGACTGCGCCCAGAAGCCGCAGTGCCTTTCTTTCTCTTGGATGGTCCCGCAGGTGCGAAGCGAAGCGCAGGTCCCACCCTCCCCAAATCAGGCCCTGCAGTCCCGCCAATACAGTCAGCAACTGCACCGAGCCCCATGGACTGACCCAGAGAAACAATCCCGTGCCCATCGCCAACCCCGCAAAGAAAAGGTAGAAGTGCAATTCCCGTCGATGTCCGCGGTGCAGCGCCAATCCTCCAATGCAGTCGATGACCCCAATCAGCAACAGGCCCGCGGCCGTCAGGAATACGGCCACAATGCAGCCGGTGGCCTCAAACAAAATGTTGGTCATGGTGGACCTCACCCAAAATAGCGCGAGTCCCAACGCGATCATCAAAATCCCTTGAGCGACCAAGACCGTTGTGTGGACTTTCGCTTCCCTGACCATACGCAGTTCCCCCTTGTGGGTTTCCCTATCCGCGATGATACAGTCCGTCCCTCTTCAATGTAATCACTGGGCAATGGGCGGAGCGAATCAGCCCATAGGCGACCCTGGCCGGCAAAAAGGCGGAAAGCTTCCGGCCCCGCTCCGCGCCCAGCACAACCAGGTCCGCCTTGGTGGCGATCACCCGGCGAATGGTCCCTTCCACCGGCTCCCCGTACACTCGATGCACGCTCACTCTGCTATCGGAACCTTTCAGCGCCTTCGCCATCAGCTCCGCCTGCGATTGCGTCGTGGGTCCCAATCGCCAGCAAATCCGACTTCTCTTTCTGAACCAGTTGTTCCAGAGCACCGGCCCCTCGACGGAGTTGCCCCATGCTTACCATGCTGAACCGAAGCCACGCGGGCAAGCAGTGACCGCCCATACACCAGCCTGTGATGATGGTCACAATTCTCGCGGATCGAAACCCCACGCCGAACGAGATCGGTCCCCGCGAAAACACGATTTCACGCCTATGCGCGAAATCGCAAGCCGGGAATCCGAAGTCTAGAAAGTTGGCGTTGTTTATACGGTCTCGAGTTCCGCGCAATGTGGATGCTCGATCGATGGCGAGCAGTGGGCGAAACTGCGCGCATCCGCCGAAGAGCGGCCCGCGGACAGCGGAAGTCCTCGGAGCAACGCGGCGACCACCTCCGCCGCGCAATAACTGGATCGGCCCGGCGCCAGAAATTGCGGCACGCAGCCCAGGTCGTCTCCGGCGGTCACGATTCCCTGTTCCGTCCGGCTTCCATTCCTTGCCTGCGGATGGCCAATGTTCGCCAGCAGCGCGTTGCACAGGCATTTTCTGCCGAGTGAATCTTCCGCGTTGCCGCCCTTTGAAACATACAGGCTGAGCGGCTCGGCGGCGCAACGATACCCGACCGTGCCTTCCGGCGTTCGATACGCCTCACGCAAAAATCCCAGATCGCAAATGCGCGGCCTCGCGGCATACACTTCCAACTCCGAGCCGGTGCCTTCCAATCGCGCCACCTTGAAAGGGAACCTTGTCGGAGACGCCAGCGGATCGGTGAAAACGTGCGCCTCGCCGGCCATGGCTTTTGCCAATAATGCCCGCTTGTAGTCCTCGCGCAGGCCCGACTCATCGGAGAACTCAAACGCCGTCCCGACCTGGATCCCCGTCGCGCCCTGCTCCAGCGCCTCGCGAAGTTTCTCCGGATGCCCATACCCGCCGGCCAACCAGAATGGCGCCCCCAGCTCGCGCAATTTTCCCATGTCGATGGCGTCTCGCTCGCCGTAGATCGGTTCGCCCGCATCGGACAACTGCGCCTTGCCGCGCGGCGGAGCATTGTGGCCGCCGGCCGTTCTCATCTCGACGACCAGCCCATCCACTCTTCCATTCGCCTTTTTCAACATGGTGGCCGCCAGCGTGTTGGAGGAAACGATGGCGAGAAATTTCGGCCGCGTCAGCGGGCCCAGCTCGCATTCCAAATAGTCGCGCGGATTGAAGACCATGGTCGCATCCTCGCCCTCCAATGCGCCCGTCACATGGACCGTATATTCCGCCGCCCGATGCTCGACATAGCGGTCCAGCACGCCCGGAATTTTCAGCGGAATTCCCGCGCCCATCACCACATATCCCACCCCGGCCAGCATGGCGCCATAGATGGTCGACAGGTGCGCCGTCTGGACCTTTTCCAGATAGTTGATTCCCACCGGGTTGTTGTGGCCCTCGCGCGCCAAAAATACTTCGACAAAGTTGCTGACAATGTCCAGTTCAATCAATTCGCGAGGATTGTCTTTCTCGTGCGGCGGCGCCAGCCGGTACGGTGTCCGTTCGCTCTTGCCGCCGGCGATAAAGTACCGCTGCCAGATGCGCTCTGCCATGGCGGAAAACGGGAATGCATTCAGGCCGCGCCGCATATGTCCGCCGGGATCGCCATCTTGTAAACGCCGCGCCAGAATCTGGTCCAGCGCCGTTCCCGATACCACGCCAAGCTGGCCGAGCCGCGACACAGCCTGGGCCAACCGCCAATTCGAAACGCCCGCGCCCATGCCGCCTTGAAGGATCACTGGATATTCATTCATCGCAATCGTATTCTTTCACTTCACAGGGCCGGAGAGTGTCGTAATTTTGTAATTTTCGCGGCGCAAATTTGCTTCCACCGGCATGTTGGCAGCACTGTTGCTGCCACCCCCCCCATCCAGCAACATCTCCGGACCAGCGATGTGACCTGCATCACTGCATAGGGGAATTTCAACCGTTACCGTTGGTGACAGTGACGCAGGTCGCGCTGCGCCCGCGGACCTTCCCATGCGAGGCCGTCTCGTCCCCGTAACGCCGGTGCGGATAGACTAGAAACGAGCGATGCAATGAAGAAGATCGTGATCATTGGCGGCGGAATCACAGGACTGGCGACCGCGTTCTATCTGCGGCAATCTGCCCATGCCGCGCTTGAGATCGCGTTGATTGAAAGCACCCCCCGCCTCGGCGGAAAAATCGTCTCGGCACTTGAGAACGGCTTCGTTGTCGAGTGCGGCCCAGACTCCTTCATCACCCAGAAGACCGCGGCCATCGCCCTTTGTCGCGACCTCGGACTCGGCGACCAACTGATTGGCTCCAGGTCCGGCACGCCAACCTATGTCTGGGACCGTGGAGAGCTGCATCCGATCCCTGAAGGCATGATGCTGATGGCCCCCACCATGATGCTTCCATTTTTGCGGTCGCGGCTCATCTCCTGGCCTGGAAAATTGCGCATGGGAATGGAAATGTTCCTGCCGCGCCGTGACGAAACTGGAGACGAAAGCCTGGCCAGTTTTACCCGCCGGCGTTTAGGCGACGAAGCCCTGGAAAAAATTGCCGCCCCATTGATGGCCGGGATCTTCGCCGCCGATCCTGAAAAACTCAGCCTGCAAAGCACCTTCCCCATGTTTCTTGAGATGGAGAAAAAGTACGGCAGCCTGTTGCGCGGAATCCTGAAGAAAAAACAGGCCAGCGCGCGCGGCCCTGTTCCCTCCGGGCCCAAGCCTCTGCCCGCTTCCATGTTCATGACGCTGCGCGGCGGCTTGCAGCAGTTGGTGGATGCGCTGGCGGCGCGCCTCCATCGGGAAACGATCCTGCTGAATTGCCGGGCCCTCAACGTGGCGCGTCAACATGACCGCTACCAGATTGAATTGAACGACGGCTCCTGCATCTGGGCGGATGAAGTGGTGTTCGCCACCCCCGCTGATGTCACTGCAAACCTGGTCCGCGCTATCGATCCCGTACTCGCCTTCAAACTCCGCGCCATTCGCTACGTCTCTACCGCAACGGTGTCGCTCGCGTTCCAACGCAGCGACTTGAAAACTCCGCTGAATGGCACCGGATTTCTGGTCCCGCACAGCGCGGACCGCAGGATTACCGCCTGCTCCTGGTCGTCACAGAAGTTTTCCCATCGAGCGCCAGACGAGTTTGAATTGATTCGCGTCTTTATCGGCGGCGCCCGCGCGGAAGCCCTGGCGGAGCAGGACGACGACGCCCTCATCCAACTGGCCCGCCAGGAACTGCGCGTCCTCATGGGCATCGCAGCGCAGCCGGTATTGGCCAGGGCCTATCGCTGGTCGAAAGCCAATCCACAGTACGACGTCGGCCACGCCGCGCGCATTGCGGAAATTGAGCGCATCGCCGCATGGCATCCAGGATTGCACTTGGCCGGCGCGGCCTACCATGGCGCCGGCATCCCAGACTGCATTTCCGGCGGCATGGGGACCGCCATGGAGATTGCCAAGAGACTTGCTGACCCAGAGGACAACGACGGACCCGCGCACGTTCCCACTTCCGACTCGCTGAAGGAGAATCAAAGTTATGACTTCCATCGACATTCGAGTGCTCGCTGCAACTGCACCCAAACCGACCCATCGTCCTGCGGCCCACGACTACTCAAAGGACCCCATGCTCGTCTATTGGGAGATGACCCAGGCCTGCGCCCTGGCCTGCCGCCACTGCCGCGCCGAGGCCGTCTCCACTCCGCACCCTGACCAGTTGACGAACGCGGAAAGCAAAGACCTGCTGCGCCAGATTGCCGCCTTCGACAAGCCGCATCTCATCCTCACCGGCGGCGACCCTCTCGAGCGCGCCGACATCTACGATCTCATCGACGAAGCGCGTTCGCTCGGCCTCACCGTCTCCATCACCCCCAGCGCCACTCCCGAACTCACCTACGATGTGCTCGCGAAGTTGAAAACCCACGGCATCGACAGCCTTGGCCTCAGCCTCGATGGTTCCAGCGCCGCCCGACATGAGGCTGCCCGCGGCGTGGCCGGCTGCTTCGACTGGACCATCCGCGCCGCCAAGGACGCAGGCGAGCTAGGCTTTCCCATTCAGGTCAACACCCTGGTCTCCGAGGAAACTGCCGACGACCTTCCCGCCATCTTTGAACTGCTGAAATCCATGAAGGTGATGCGCTGGAGTCTCTTTTTCCTCATCGCCGTCGGCCGCGGCAAGACCCTGCAGCCCGTCTCGCCGGAACGCGGCGAAGAACTGATGCACTGGATTTACGATCTCTCCCGCACCGCGCCCTTTCAAGTGAAAACGACGGAAGCCCCGTCCTATCGCCGCATCGCATTAAGCGAAATGCGGAAAGAAGGAATGTCCGCGCGCGAGATTGAGCGCACCCCGGTCTATCGCGGCTTCGGCATTCGCGACGGCCACGGCATCATGTTCGTCTCCAACCAGGGCGACGTGTATCCCGCCGGCTTTCTGCCGCTCGCCGTCGGCAACGTCCGCCAGAACAGCCTGCAGGAAATCTATCGCGATTCTCCCATCTTCCGCGGTCTGCACACACCCAGCCAGTTCAAGGGCAAATGCGGAGTCTGCGAATATTCCGCCCTCTGCGGCGGCTCCCGCGCCCGCGCCTTCGCCTACACCGGCGATCCGCTGGCCAGCGATCCCTTCTGCCCCTACGAACCCAAATCCCTCCCCCACCCCTCCCCCGGAGCCTAGCACCGCGACACACACGTGAAACCTGCGATTCCATGTCTAGTCCCTGAGACATGGGATTGTAGGATGAACCCATGGCAACAAAAGCACGTCCTTGTCGATCTAAGAATCCAGGCGCGTGACTCCGGTCTGAAATAAATTGTGAGGACAAACAAACCATGGAGATCAAACGAGCAGGCACGCATGCGTCCACCAAGGGACCGTCGGACTGGTTCACTGGCAAAGTGCGTATCGATCCGCTGTTTCAGACGCCCGACCCGGCACGTGTTCAAGGGGCCAGCGTCACCTTTGAACCCGGTGCGCGGACGGCGTGGCATACCCATCCGCTCGGACAAACTCTCATCGTGACGGCGGGCTTTGGCTGGGTGCAGCGCGAAGGTGGACCGGTCGAGGAAATCCGCCCAGGAGATGTGGTCTGGTTCTCACCCGGCGAGAAGCACTGGCATGGCGCCACACCAAACGTCGCCATGACCCACATCGCCATCCAGGAAAAGCTCGACGGAAAAGTTGTCGATTGGCTGGAACAGGTCACGGATCAGCAATACAAGAAGTAATTCCGTCGTGTGGATGACCCACACTATGCATGTCCACAAGAAGGGTGCCCCTTCGCGTCCTATGCGAAGGGTGGGATTGAACAATGCCCGCACTGTGAGCCCAATCTACGTACTCTTCCCCGCGCTCACCGGCAGATGAAAATCGCTCAACTGTCCCACCGGAAGAATCATTCGCAGCGAGTTCAAGATCGACAACAAATCGATCGCCTCCTGCGCAATCGCGCCTTGAATCGGCGTCAAATATCCCAGGCTCGCGGCGCACATTCCCGCCAGGCTCAACAACATTCCTCCCACCGCGCTGGTCAGCGCAATCCGACGCATGCGACGGCCAATATGCATCAGCTCATCCACGCTGGCCAGCGAGGACTGCAGAATCACCGCTCCCGCCGCCTCGGTCGTAATGTCGCTGTTCACCCCCAGCGCCACGCCCGCGGTCGCCGCCATCATCGCCGGCGCGTCATTGATGCCATCCCCCAAATACAGCGTCGGCGCTTTCGCCGTCAACTGCCGCACCACGTCGAGCTTCTGCTCCGGGCTCATCCCGCCATACACATGCGTCAGCCCCATACTGCTGGCAAATTGCGCCACCTCCGCCGGCCGGTCTCCGGAGAGCAGAACGATCTCCGTAATCGCGTGCTTGGGCCCAAGGTGAGCAAGAAACGGCCGGCTCTCGCCGCGCGGCTCATCCAGAAAACGCAGCACTCCCGCCAGCGCGCCGTCTCGCAGCAACACGCATTCCAGTCCCGGCGCGGTCGGCGGCAAATGGCGCGCGACCTCGTCGCTCACCCGGCCGCGGCCCGTCAGCGTCCACGCGTGACCGTCGATTTCTCCGGTCAGTCCAGTCCCCGGCGCTTCCGAAACCTCTCCCACGCCAATCAGCGGAATTTGCTCGCGTCTGGCCGCGTCCAAAACAGCCTTTGCCAGCGGATGTTTTGAGTAGCGCTCCAGGCTGGCCGCAAATTGCAACAGCGTCGTGCGCGCCATCGGTCCGATCGGAATCGCCTCCGTCAGACTCGGTTCGCCATAGGTCAACGTGCCCGTCTTATCGACGATCAGCGTTTTGCAGGAGTCCAGCTTTTCCAGAATGGAAGGATCTTTGATCACGATGCCGTATCGCGCCCCAACAGAAATCGCCCCGATAATCGCCACCGGAATCGCAATCAGCAGCGGACACGGCGTCGCAATCACCAGCACCGCAAGAAAGCGTTCCGCATGTCCGCTGATCAGCCAGCTCGCAAGCGCAATCAACACCGCCAGCGGCGTGTACCAGCTTCCAATGCGATCGCCGAGGCGCCGAATCGCCGGCCGGTCCTCTTCCGAGGCATGCAGCACCTCGACAATCTTGGCATACCGCGAATCGCTGGCAATCTTTGTCGCCCGGATCGTCAGCGCGGAATTTCCGTTGATCGCTCCCGAAAGCACCATCGTGCCCGGAGCTTTCTCCATCAGATACGGTTCGCCGGTCAAGTACGATTCATCCATGCTGCCCAGGCCGCTCGCCACCACTCCATCCACCGGACACAATTCGTGCGGATACAACACGAGGTGGTCGCCTACCGCAATCTGCTCGCTGGGAACATCGACCGTCGCGCCGTCCGCTGCAACCCGATGAGCAGTTTCCGGCATGCGCTTCGCCAACGCTCCCAGCACAGAAGACGCCCTGCGTGTCGCATACGTCTCCAAAGTTTGTCCGCCGGAAAGCATCAGAATCACGATGGCGGCCACCCAATATTCATGCAGGATTACGGCCGTTACGATGGAGATCGCCGCCAGCAGATCGACGCTGAAATTCCCCCGCACCATTTCTCGCATCAGTTGGAAAAGAATGGGAAGGCTCGACCCCACAATGCCAACCAGCAGCAGGCGGTCCGTGGCCGTGGAATTGTGCAGCGCAAATTTGGC
>JAJYVR010000304.1:2520-2743 GCA_021791935.1 Acidobacteriota bacterium | reverse complement strand
TGGTCATGGCGTTGCGTCCCTGTTTGATGCGGGCCTCGCCAACGGATTTTTTTTAAGGCCCGCTCCAGAACGCTGCTACCGTCCGGGCCGGGCTCGCTCCACTGGGCGAAGCACGAATGCACCGTGCACCACTTGGGAAGTCCATCGGGGAGCATACGCCACTGGCAGCCGCTCTTGAGCAGGTACAACACCGCGTTGAAGACTTCATCTAAATCCACTGTCC
>JAJYVR010000304.1:0-2510 GCA_021791935.1 Acidobacteriota bacterium | reverse complement strand
GGGTACGGCTTTCTTGGCTCCATGCTCCAGAACTATCGCCCCGAAGGACCTGCTGCATATAGCGGACTTGATGCCTCAAGCGTATCCAACCTGAAAAGATCGTGAACAGGCTCTTAGCCGTGGACTCCCCAGCTTATTGGGAAAGTTCGGCTAACAGCGCCGGTTGGCGATCTGGCTGACTCATGCGGGACCGTTTGCTGCTCATCGCGTGGCCGACCTGCTGGCGGTGTCCACGCAGGCGGTCTGGAAGTGGGTGGCCGAATACAACTCGCTTGGCCCATCCGGGCTCGACCGCAAGGGCCGAGGCGGCAGACGCTGGGGATTGATGGCCCTGGACGAAGAACGTGCCTTCCTTGCCGAGCATTTGGCAGAAGCCAAGGCGGGCGATTTGCTGACCGCCAAACAGCTTCGTTCAGCGCTCACAAAAGCCATCGGACAAGAGGTCTCCATCGACTACATCTACGGCCTGTTGCACCGTCACCCGTGGCGCAGACTGACCCCGCGTCCGCATCACGCCAAGCAAGACCCGGCCATTGCAGCAGCCTTCAAAAAAACTCCCCGAAACCCTCCAAGTCATAGCCCAGAGTTTCCCCTCGGGCACAAGAATGCGCCTCCTTTTTCAGGACGAGGGCCGCTTCGGGCGCATCGGCGACGCGCGAAGTTGCTGGGCGCCGCTGCCGTTGCGGCGCGCTGTGGGCAGCCAATTGGTGCGCGAATATGTGTATGCTTACGTGGCCGTGAGCCCTGCCGACGGCCAGATGTCTTCCATGATTTTGCCCTGGGTCGATACCCGCTTGATGAGTGTGTTTCTGGCTCAAACCGCAGCGCAGTTTCGCAACGAACATTGCGTCATGCCGCTCGATGGAGCCGGTTGGCATAAGGCCCATGAACTGACTGTACCGATCAATATGAAATTTCTTCCACTGCCGCCCTACTCGCCAGATCTGAACCCCGCCGAGCATGTATGGGAGTACATCCGGGAGAACGACATACGCAATCCAATCTTCAGCGATCTAGACCAGGCGATGGATACCGTCGAGACAAGCCTGCACCGCTTGCACGAAAGCCCGGAAGTGCTCCGTTCCATGACCGCCTTCCCGTGGATTTTCGAGCCAGCCGCATGATTACTCTATGTTTGACGACAAACCGGTATTACACCGCGACCTTCTTCTTCGTATCTCGATCGGTTCCCGTTCCACGCTCGTAGCGCGGCACGCGCTTCAGCTTCGACACGTCGATGCCATCCAGGACCATCGCCAACTCGCTGGCGCACAACTCCACCGAGCGCGCTCCCGCATCCACCCGCGGCAGCTTGAACACTCCCGATTCCAATCGTTTGTACCACAGCACGAATCCGTCGCGGTCCCAGACAAGAATCTTCAGCCGGTCGCCGCGACGAGAACGAAACAAAAAACAGTGACCGCTGAGCGGCTCCTGCCCAATCTCCCCATACCGCCATTGTCGTTGAGCTATTTCCTTGAATTACTTTTCGGCTGGATCGCTGGGTGGCCCCTGCTCGTCCTGTTCGCTCATGGCCTTGTCGATGGTCTCGCGACGCTTGGCACGCGCTTCCGCCCGCTTCTCGCGTTTTTCTTCCAGGATCTTTTCCACGCCCAGCATTTCGACAAATGCCGTTTCTCCGCCGTCGCCTTTTCGAAAGCCGCTGCGCACGATCCGCAGATAGCCGCCGTTGCGATCTCCGTACCGCGGGGCCACGGTCTCAAATAAACGCGAGACAGCTTCCCGGGTCTGCAGATAAGCGAGTGCCTGGCGTCGCGCATGCAGGTCGCCCCGCTTGCCCAGCGTAATCAGTCGTTCCACATGCGGACGCGCGGCCTTCGCCTTGGTGACGGTGGTCTGTACGCGGTCCTCAAGAATGATGGAGGTGACCAGGTTGCGCAACATGGCGCGACGATGGCTGGTGTTCCTCCCAAGTTTGACTCCTGCTTTGCGATGACGCATGGCGAATCTCTCTTCTGTATCGATCTATACATCTTGGCTGCGCGATACCCGCAGGGGAACCGCGCAGTCGTGTCCGTTAAAAGTTCTCCGTCTCTTCGTGGGGCGCGAGAAGCTCAGCATCGAAGTCCTCGTCATCCTCATCGTCGTCTTCTTCGCGATGACCGATGCTGCTCAGCACGGCGGCGGGCAGAATGCTGGTCGGTCCTGGGACTGGATTGCCGCTCTCGTCAATCCGCATCCCCAGCGACAGACCCATCTGCGCCAGCATCTCTTTTATCTCGTTCAACGATTTGCGACCGAAGTTTTTCGTCTTCAGCATCTCTGCCTCGGTCTTCTGCACCAGTTCTCCAATGGTCTGGATGCCGGCATTCTTCAGGCAGTTGTAGCCGCGGACGGAAAGCTCCAGCTCTTCCACGGAGCGATTCAGGTTCTCGTTCCGGATCAGCGGCTCATGCATCCCCGCTGCGGCATCCGCTTCCAACTCTTCTTCAAAGTTGATGAAGATGCTCATGTGGTCCTTCAACAGCTTCGCTGCCAAGCCGATCGCA
>JAJYVR010000303.1 GCA_021791935.1 Acidobacteriota bacterium | reverse complement strand
AGAAAGACCTTCGTGACTTCATTACGCGTATGCGCGGCGAGGAAGTTGACCTCAAGGCTCTGGGGTTTCGTGGTGGTACGCGCGACAGCGTGCTGGCGGAACTCGCCGCGATGTTCCGTCTTGGCTGAGACCCGGATGCTTGAATCGGTGTCAGGCGATGCGAGCCGCACACATTGACCCGGACGAATTTCAGCGCGGTCACAACAGCGTCGCAATTCTTACTGATGCCGAGACCCACAAGCTTCCCCCGCGGCTGTCTCAAAACAACGCCCCATAGAGACTGGCTCCTGCACCCCTTAAATGACGCCTGTGCTTCGTATAGACTTTCGGTATGAAAAGGATCGGTAGTCATATCAAGAATAAGCGATTCAGTGAAGAACAGATGCTGTCGATACTGCGCGATGCGGATACCGGAGATCCGCCGCGCGGAAATCGGCCGCCGGGGTGGAGGCCGCCACCCTGATCCCGTGACGTTGACGCACAATCCTCCGAAACCTCTGCATATCGGTTTGGCCGCAAAAAAACAATTTTTCTCACTCTGCATTGTCAAGCCGGATTCCATGCAGCAGCTTTGTAAAATCCGGTGCGGCAAGCGCCTGAGATGCCCCGCAAGGACGCGAACAGGCAATTGCCGGAAGATGCCGATTCCCCGAATTGCGGGGATTTGCACTTACATTCATTTTCATGCGTATCTGGATACACCATGGACAAGAACGGCATAAACCCCGAAAATCCGCGAAATTTGGCATTCTCGAAATCACCCGATTCCGCAGTGGTTGAGCTGAAGGCAAACTGGCCTTGGTCGCCGAGTTTTGGCCCCGCACTTCCGGAGTATATGACATTGGCAGTCGTGACGATGGCCAAAGGCGGCAGAAAGTATAAGTATTTTTGTTACTGTTTCGCTTAAAGCTTGGTCCGGGTCTGTGACGATAACATTTGCAATGCACGATAACATTTGCTATGTTATCGTGCGTATCTAATGGTGCGGAGCCAGAAGTGCCCAAAGAACTCCACCAACTTGAACGCTACCTGCATGACACGCTTGGTGTGGCCGTGACCACCACGCCATGGCGGGGCGGGGGACGCCTGCCGCATTTCCTCAAGGAACTGTACCGCTTTGCTGAAATCGATTTGCTGGGAATGCACGGCCTGCTCGCAGTCGATAACAACCCCTCCGAACAATCCCCCGCCGTCGTGAGGGCGCACATGTATCTGCTGCGGACGAAGCAGGACGCGGAGGTAATCTATGTTCGCGCCCAGGTAACGGCCTACAACCGCAAGCGGCTGATTGAGCACAAAGTGCCCTTCATCGTGCCGGGCAATCAGATGTACTTGCCCATGCTGGCGATTGATTTGCGCGAACATTACCGCAGGCTCCGGTCGAAACCGCTGACGTTCAGTCCCGCGACGCAGGCCGTGGTTATTCACGCGCTGCTCCGGGGAGGCGAGCAAATCTTCATACCGATGGAGACTGCGCAACGGCTGGCATACTCGGCGATGACGATGACCCGCGCCTTTGACGAGTTGGAGGATGCCGGTCTGGGTGAAGTTGCGACCCGCGGCCGGAAGCGTTGTTTACATTTCCCCGGAAGCAAACAAGACATCTGGACCAGGGCGCAGCCGTTCCTGCGCAGCCCCGTGAACACGCGATTGTTCATCCGGCACGCCGAAGCCGGTACTGACGGCATCCGCGCCGGACTCACGGCGTTAGCCGAATACTCCATGCTTGCCCCGCCGGTATACAGTACCTACGCCTTGAGCCGCGAGGATTGGAAATCGCTGCGTCAGCGGCTTAAGCCCATTGAAGTGCCACCACAAGATCCGGATGCCCACGAGATCGAGGTGTGGTGCTATCCACCAACCCTCTTCGCCGAGCGTGGCATCGTTGATCGGTTGTCGCTGTACCTTTCACTGAAAGCTGACACCGACGAACGCACGCAGGCGGCTTTGGAAGAAATGATGAGGAAACTCGGTTGGTAAAAGGCCTGGACATCTTCCGCGTACATTTTCAGAATTTCGCCGACCGCTACGTGCTGATCGGCGGCACCGCGTGCGACATTGCGATGGCCAGCGTCGGGCTTCCCTTCCGGGCCACCAAAGACCTCGACATCGTGCTGTGCGCAGAAGCGCTGGACGCCGCGTTTGTCCAGGCGTTTTGGGCATTCGTGCGGGCAGGGAATTACCAGGCCCAGGAGAAATCGACCGGTCAGAAGCTGTTCTATCGCTTCCACAAACCCACCAGCGAAAATTACCCATTCATGCTGGAGTTGTTTTCGCGACAGCCGGACATGTTGCAAATAGCCGAAGGCAGCCGTCTGACCCCACTTCCGATGGAACAGGACGTGTCGAGTCTGTCGGCGATCTTGATGGATATCGACTACTACAGTTTCGTCAAAGCTGGGCGGCAGGAAGTCAACGGACTTTCGGCGGTGGGCGCAATGCACCTTGTGCCCTTGAAGGCGCGGGCCTGGCTGGACCTGACCCGGCGTCAGAGCAACGGCGAACGGATCGACAGCAAGGCGATCAAGAAGCACAAGAACGATATCTTCCGATTGTTCCAGATTCTCGATCCCGCAATTGACCCTGCCGCCCCCGATGCCGTCAAGAAAGACCTTCGCGACTTCATTACGCGTATGCGCGGCGAGGAAGTTGACCTCAAGGCTCTGGGGTTTCGTGGTGGTACGCGCGACAGCGTGCTGGCGGAACTCGCCGCGATGTTCCGTCTTGGCTGAGACCCGGATGCT
>JAJYVR010000302.1 GCA_021791935.1 Acidobacteriota bacterium | reverse complement strand
GAGTGGGAAAATACCGGGAAAATGCCGTGGCGTATTCAACTCGTCGGGGTGGCCAATCCTGGCGATCGCGGTGGTTGTCCTGTCCCGCGCGCGCTAACCGGCATAGGAGAAATGCCGGAGCAATTTTGCGGATGAGATGGAAAGAGAATCTAACAATGTACGATAAAGCACCCTATATCGCCGTATCTTCTTCCGCTCGTGATTGCTACTCCGGGTGGGAACGCATCGGGCTGGCCTTGCATGCGGCAGTCGCGCGGCGCCTGGCGGCGGGCGGACCGCAAACTGTGTGCGTCGAGTGCTATCCCGGGGTCGCGATCCAGGAGGCGCGGGAGCGGCTCGAAGCCATCTTGCAGCCGGCACGGGTAATTTCGACCGAGCGTCTGTTCTTGTCTGCTGCGGAACTGAACCGGCGGATGGAGCCGCTGCTGACCGACGATCCGGTCTTCGGCGTGATGAACACCATCGGAATCGAAGACTACTTCGATCCGGAAAAACTGGAGGCTGCCGAGCGCGAAGTCGAGGAGTTCCGAAATGGAATCGCTTTGGTGATCGGTGTCGGCGCGGCTCTGGTGGCGCCACGGCCCGATCTGCTGATTTACGCGGACCTTGCGCGCTGGGAGATTCAACGGCGGCAGCGGCGCGGCGAAATCGGCAACCTGGGCGCGGGCAATGTCGATGACTTGCCGTCGCTCAAATACAAGCGCGCATTTTTTCTGGATTGGCGCGCCGCCGACCGGCTCAAGCAGACATTGTTGGCAGAGATCGATTTCGTTTTAGACACGAACGATCCTCGGCTTCCAAAAATGATCTCCGGTGAAGCGATGCGCGGAGGGCTGCGGATGGCCGTTCGAGGCCCTTTCCGGGTAGTCCCGTTTTTCGATCCAGGTCCTTGGGGCGGCCATTGGATGGAGGAGGTTTGCGATCTGCCACGGGATGTTCCCAACTATGCGTGGTGCTTCGATTGTGTTCCGGAAGAAAACAGCCTGTTGCTCGGATTCGGCGATGCGCGAGTGGAGATTCCATCGCTCAATCTCGTCTATACCCAGCCACGGGAGTTGCTCGGGGACAATATTTATGAACACTTCGGGGCCGAGTTTCCGATTCGGTTCGATTTACTCGACACGGTCGGCGGCGGCAACCTCTCTTTGCAGGTTCATCCGCTCACCCAGTATGTGCAAGAGAAATTTGGCCTGTTCTATACCCAGGACGAGAGCTATTACCTGCTGGACGCCAAAGACGGCGCATGCGTCTATCTGGGAACGAAAGAAAATATCGACCCCGCAGCCATGCTCTGCGACCTGAAGGCCGCGCAACAGGTTGGCGGCAACTTCAACGCGGACCTGTACGTGAATCGATGGCCGGCCAAGATGCACGATCATTTCTTGATTCCGGCCGGGACCGTGCATTGCTCCGGCCGCGACAGCATGGTGCTCGAGATCAGCGCGACTCCTTATATTTTTACGTTCAAGCTATGGGACTGGGGCCGCGTGGGGTTGGATGGTAGGCCCCGACCGATTCACCTGGAGCGCGGCGCGGCGAACATTCAGTGGGAACGCACGACGGAGTGGGTGCGCCGCTCTCTTATAAATCGTATCGAGCCGCTCTCCAGCGGCGACGGCTGGCATGAGGAACGGACCGGGCTGCACGAGTTTGAATTTATTGAGACGCGTCGCCACTGGTTCACGGGCGCCGTGCCCCATGACACTTGCGGCACCGTGAATGTCCTGAACCTGGTGCAGGGCCGGCAAGCCGTGGTCGAAAGCCCCACGGGTGCATTTCAACCGTTTGCGGTCAATTATGCGGAGACGTTCATTGTCCCGGCCCAGGTGGGGCCGTATACCATCCGTCCATGCGGCTTTGCCGAAGGAACGCAGTGCGCGACCATCAAGGCATTTGTCCGTCCGCAGAGGTGAACCCACGTATCGGACCTGGCTTCAAATACAATCGTCGCAGGCGTGTGCCGAAGACAATTCTGAGACACACGACTTGCCATTGCATTTTATGATGACGTTCAAGCCAGAGTGGTCTACGAATGGACGGCCAAGTCATGGGGAGATTGCATTCGGATGGAGGCGGTGAAGTGAGAGAGCGGACGCAACCAGGGAGTGCTCCGTCGGACGCAAGCGAGACTTCAGGAAAGCCGTCGAACAAACAGCAGTCGCGTCTCACAGCGATCCTGACAAAACTTCAGCAAACGGGCACGGTCACGGTCGATTCACTCAGCGAAGAGCTGACCGTTTCCCCGGTGACTGTCCGGCGGGACCTGGATCAGTTGGCTTCGGATGGACTTTTGCAGCGCACCCACGGAGGCGCCGTATCCATTGAGCCGCTTTTTTACGAGCCATTTAAGAACGATCGCTCCTTCCAGGCACAGCTCGAAAGATTTGCCGACGAAAAACGTCGCATCGGGCGCGCTGCGGCTGCGCTGATCCAGACCGGGGAAACCATTGCCCTTTCTCCTGGCACCACTACCATGGAGGTCATCCGTGGACTGCCATTGAACCGGAACATTACGGTGATCACCAACACCGTCAATATCGCGATGGAACTCTCCAAGCGCAAGGACCTGAATGTTTTTGTGACCGGCGGTCACCTGCATGGAGACTGGTTTTCGTTGGTGGGACCCGCAGCGACTCAAAGTCTGGAGCGCATGCTTGCCCACACCATGTTCATCGGAGTCGATGGGATCGACATGGAAATGGGAATGAGTTCTCTGAGCCATGAGGAGGCCAATGTGATCGCAGCCATGGTGAAAATCGCCCG
>JAJYVR010000301.1 GCA_021791935.1 Acidobacteriota bacterium | reverse complement strand
CGACCGAGCTGGAAAAGCGCTGGGCGACCGCGCGCAGATTGATCCATGAAA
This sequence comes from Acidobacteriota bacterium, assembly GCA_021791935.1. GTDB lineage: Bacteria > Acidobacteriota > Terriglobia > Terriglobales > Acidobacteriaceae > JAKAAZ01. Next base: position 2,714 of record JAJYVR010000301.1, on the reverse strand, counting down.
ATGGGGTGAGTTACAACGTCTATGGAGACCCCGCGGGAATGGACCGACCGTGGGTGCTGGATGCCCTGCCGCTGGTATTTTCAGCCGACGAGTGGAGCCGGCTCTGCGATGGACTTATTCAGCGGGCGCGGGTTCTGGATATGGCTCTGGCGGATTTGTACGGGGCGCAGCGGCTGCTGCACGACGGAATCATTCCTCCGGAAATTGTCTTTGCCAACCCGGGCTATCTCCGGCCGTTGTGCCGAGCCAGGCCTGCGGATGGTCGTCATCTTCATATTGCGGCCACCGATCTGGGGCGGTGTACCGACGGGAGTTTTTGCGTGCTGGCCGATCGCACACAGGCCCCCTCCGGAACCGGTTACGCGCTGGAAAACCGAATCGTGGTGTCCCGCGCGATACCGGAAATTTTTCGTGACTGTCGCGTGAGCCGCCTGGCGTCCTTTTTCCGTTCCATGCGTGATATGCTGCAGACGGCGGCGCCGCATCAGCGAGAAAATCCGCGTGTCGTTTTGCTTACGCCCGGCCCCTACAACGAAACTTATTTTGAGCACGCGTATCTGGCCCGCTATCTGGGTTACACGCTCGTAGAGGGGGCGGACCTGACGGTGCGGAGCAACCGCGTATACATGAAGATGCTCGGCGGACTGCAGCCGGTGGATGTCATTTTCCGGCGGCAGGATGATTTGTACTGCGATCCACTGGAACTGCTGCCGGAGAGCACACTGGGCGTGCCGGGGCTGGTGCAGGCGGTGCACGCGGGAAATGTAACCGTGGTCAATGCGTTGGGATCAGGGGTGATGGAGTCGCCGGCGGTGGGTACGTACCTGCCGCGGATATGCCAATATCTGCTGGGGGAGGATTTGAAACTGCCCGCCGTGAGGTCCTATTGGTGTGGGGACGGTGAATCGCTGCGGTATGTGCTGGATCATCTACCCCAATTGCTGCTCAAGCCCGCATTCAACCATTCGCTCATGCGTCCGGTTTCCATGGAGATGTTGACGGAGCAGCAACGGAGCGAGTGGCGTGAGCGGCTGGCGGCCGACCCGTCGCAATTTGTTGCAGAGGAGCAGATATCGCTTTCCACCGCGCCGGTCATGATAGACGGCCGTGTGGAGGCGCGACACATTGCGTTTCGCGCCCATATGGCGGCGGCCGGGGAGGGCTATACCGTCATGCCGGGGGGATTGACGCGATTCTCGATTTCGACGGAATCAATGATTGTATCGATGCAGAGGGGCGGCGGATCGAAAGACACCTGGGTGCTTTCGGGGGGGCCGGTCGATTCTTTTACGCTGCTTTCGCCTCCGGGGCTGCCGCTGGAAATCTCGCGTGCAGGCGGCGATTTATCCAGCCGGGTGGCGGACAATCTTTTCTGGCTGGGAAGATATGTGGAACGGGCCGAGGCCATTGTGCGTCTGGCCCGCGGTATCGTGAGTCGATTGGTGGATCAGAATTTTGAATCCAGCAGCGAATTACCGGCGCTGCTGGCGGCATTGGCAGCGCAGTCCCAAGTTAAGCGCACATCGGAATCAACGGACGATGGCGAGGCCTGCGTTCAGGAAATTCTGTTTTCGGATCAGCACCCCTACGGTCTGCGGCCGACGCTTAAATCGATCTGCACCACAGCCGGGCTGGTGCGCGATCGCATGTCGATTGACACGTGGCGGATCATCAGCCGCATGGATTCTGATTTTGCGTCACAGGAGCCTGTCGGCGGCCGGTTGAGTGAATTGCTTGGCGCGCTGGATCGCCTGATTGTCACCTTCGCGGCATTCGACGGGCTGGCGATGGAATCGATGTCGCGGGGATTGGCATGGCGATTTCTGGATATCGGCAGGCGATTGGAGCGTTGCGCCGGTGTACTTGTACTTTGCCTTAGCACCCTGTGTGAAGCGCAGCCGCCCCCATCACCGGTGCTGGAAGCGGTGCTGGAAGTTGCCGATTCAGCCATCACCTATCGGAGGCGTTACATGACATCCCTGCAGATGCCTTTGGTTGCGGATCTGCTTCTGGCTGATGAAACGAATCCACGATCGGCCGCCTTTCAACTGTCACGGCTTGAGGAACACGTGAAATTGCTGCCGGGCAATCCGAATGATGCGCATCTACCGCCGGTGCAGCAGATTTTATTACGTCGATTGACCGATCTGCGATTGACTGATTTCATTCGTCAATCGCCCGATGGTGAGCGGACGGACGTATGTTTGAAGGATTTGCTTGAATCCACGCTGGCGGATTTGTTCAAGCTTTCCGATCTGCTGAGCCAGAAATATCTGAGCCACGCCACACCCGGACGGCAGATCGGGTCGTTAACCACCGTCGCATCGGTCAGATAGAGCGGTTCGACATCGAACACGTATCGAAATGAGGGGAAATTCATGGCGCAATATCGCATTCGACATCTGACCCAATATCGCTACCAGGAGCCGGTGACCGTTTGCCATAATCTCGCCCATCTGATGCCTCGCGAAAGTCCTGGGCATACATGGACGCACATGGAACTGGATATCACGCCCGACGCCACCTGCACCAGCCGGTTGGATTATTTCGGCAACCGCCTGACGCTATTCGACATCGACCGGCCACATCGCGAATTGACGGTGGAATCGAGATGCACGGTTGATCTGGCGCCGCCGACAACAGTGTCACTTTTCCCTACCAGCCCGTGGGAATCGGTTTGCAGACTGCTCTCAGAGCAACCGGAAGGTGAGGCT
>JAJYVR010000054.1 GCA_021791935.1 Acidobacteriota bacterium | reverse complement strand
CGTGGATCGACCATCACCAGGGTGTGGGCGTGCAAGTCGAGGAAAGCGATATTTCCACTGAACACAAATGCAGATCCTGGAGAGGCCAGGATCGAGATCTGGCGGGCAACGCCTCCGCCCTTGTTGCCGGATTCAAATTCGACCGAGATCAGGGTTCCCTTGATCAGATCGGACGGGCCGGACCTCGCCGACGAGGATGCGGCCTGCCCCACGCGAAGGATAGATGTGCCCGCCGGCACGCGGAGTTTGATGGGTCCATGAGACAGGGCGTCGCTCACGGTCATTTCACCGGTGCTTGGATCGTATTTCAGCACTTGCCCCTGGCACTCGCCTTGGGGCGATCGCGACAAGGTATGGATGCTGAGAGCAAAAATGTTCGTTCCGTCCAGCACGGTCTCGACCGAGGCATGATTGTCAGGGCGCAGATCGCGCAGCGGCGTTCTTGTTCCATCGCGATAGAAACGGGTGCGTTCGTCGAAGAGGATTTTCATCCGGCGTCCGCCAAAAACTTCCAGCGTAAACTGGTCGCGCACGGGGTCTACATCGTGAATCGCACCGCCGATGACGGTGCTTTTCCCCGGCGGGATGGGCGGCAAGGAGGCCGGAACGCCGGACGCGCTTCCCGAAATTGAGACGGACTGCGCGCCCGCATTTTGCGCCGACTTCGCATCCGCGAATGACAATTGTGCAATTGTCACGCTGCCAAGCATGACGATTGCGAGAAAACGACCCATGCAGCACCCTGACCGCGAAACATTTTTTTGGACCTGTTTCAGCAACTAGTTGGATGGCGCCAAGTGAAATTCAGTGGCCCGAACTATTTTCCGGCAGCAGAAATATCCTGGCTGCCCGGCGGGACACTCTACGCATCCTAGTACGTGTATGCAAAACGATCGTATTGTCCGGGTCATACAGAAAGATGAAAGGCTGCAGGCATCGGTTGCGCTGCTAAGGCTGCTGGCTTCGATTGCGGTCATCGCAAGCCTGGGCTGGCAGAATGCCTGGGCGCGAGATGTCAGAGTGACGTTTCCAAAGCGCAGCGAACTGACACCCGTGCAGCGCCTCAATCGCCAAGGCGTCGACGCCGTCCGAAAGCATCAGTATGAAAAAGCCGAAGCGATCTTCTACAAGGCATATCTCTACGATGCCGCCGACCCTTTCACCTTGAACAACCTGGGTTACATCTCCGAGCTAGAGGGAAAGCTGGATCGCGCGAAAAAATTTTATGCGCTGGCATCGCAACAGGACTGCGATGCGCGGATCGATCTGAGCAATGCCAAGCAACTGGAAGGGAAGCCAATGGCGTACGCCCTGAACAGTTTGCAGGATGTGTCGATGCGCGTGGACAGCATGAATGTTAAGGCGATCGGGCTTTTATCGCAGGAGCGGAATTTCGAGGCCGAGCTTCTGCTTCGGCAGGCCCTGGCCTTGCAGCCGCAGAATCCCTTCACGCTGAACAACCTGGGAGTGGCCGAGGAAGCCACGGGAAATGTCGAGGAAGCGTTGCAACATTACGATGCGGCGGCCAGTTTGCGCTCCTCGGAACCGATCGTTGTGACGTCGAAGCTTTCCTGGAGAGGGAAACCCGTCAGCCAGATGGCTGCGGACAGTGCCCGGCGACTGAGGAGCCGGATGCGGGACATAGACAACGCCGAGGCGCGTGCCAGAATGTTTACGTTGCGTGGAGTGTCCGCGGCGAACCGAAACGATTGGACGGCCGCCAGGCAAGACTTTCTCCAGGCCTACTCGCTTGCTCCCGACAGCGCGTTTTCGCTCAACAATCTGGGGTATGTTGCAGAGAAGGATGGCGACCTCGAAACGGCCCAGTTCTATTACTCCAAGGCCCGAAAGGCCGCCGACGCCCGCGCCCGCATAGGGCTGGCGACCCAACGTTCGGACGAAGGCAAGCATCTCGTCGCCGTTGCCATGCAGAACGGCCTGAAGGTGGACGGCGAAATCGATCGGTACAGCCAGGCGGCACGCAAGCAAACAGGTCCGATCCAATTGCTGCGCCGCGACAATACGCCGGCGGGGCCCAATGTATTGCCAAACAAGCCTTGGGCGCCGGCTTCACCAGACTCCGGGCCCCAGGCTCCCAAATGAACACGAAGGAAACTGCCGCAATATGTCCAGGCCAACTGCTCTGCCTCCTTCATCGGAATCTTTGACCGTCCTGTCCCGGCTGCTCGTTCCGCCGCGCCCCGGCGACATGTCCGCGCCAATCGCTGCCGGGCTGAGTTCAGGAATTTTAGAGATCGACCGGGACGGGTTTGAAGACTTGCTGACACTGGCAACCTCAAACCACGTTGTGGTGCGGGGGCTAACTGTCGCTCTCCAATGCCTGCGCGGCGCACAGGACGAGATGCGGGCCGAGTGGGCGGAAACCGCGCTTGCCGCTGAGCGCGCGCGCATCGAGAACGCGATGCCATTCCTGCATGCGATTTGCGCCGCATTTGAAGAGGAAGGACTGGACGTGACGGTGATCAAATCGCTCGATCACTGGCCCGATCTTGGCAGCGACCTGGATCTGTATACGAACGCGGATGCGGAAACGGTGGCCCAACTGATGATGAAGCGCTTCCAAGCGAAAGTTGCGCCGCGGAGTTGGGGAGATCGCCTGGCGCGAAAGTGGAACTTCGATGTCCCCGGATTGCCGGAAGCGGTCGAGGTCCACACGGGTCGTATGGGCCAGACCGGAGAACAGATCGCACTCGCCTCTCGCATCGCGGGACGCGCCCGGCTGGTTCGCATCGAGGACCATACGTTTCGCGTGCCGGCCGTCTCCGATCGGCTGATGATCTCCACCTTGCAACGAATGTATCGCCATTTTTACTTCCGGTTGTGCGATATCGTCGACACGGCGGAGCTGTCCAGCGCGGGGGCCATCGACTACGAGGACCTGCGGACTTCGACGAATGCGTCCGGTATATGGGAAGGCGTGGCGACGTATCTGGCGATTGTGTCGGATTACGTGAAACAGTACCGGGGCACAGGTCTCGATCTGCCCCGCTGGGTAACGGATGCAGCACGGTTCGGCGGCAAGGAAGTCTACTTCCGCCGAGGTTTCCTGCGTGTCCCGATTCTGCCGCAATCGGCGCGCCTTTATGGGACACAACTTGCAGGGTTGTTGCGCAAACGGGAATTGCACAGCAGTGCCCGTCTTGGTTTATTGCCATGGCTTGCCACTGCGGCTGCCGTGGGGCAAAAGATCACCGGAAGCGACAAGGGCATCTGGTGATTGGCAATCGCTGTCCGGGTGGAACCTTCGGAAGCCGGGCAAGCGGCGGCTGCATTCGGCACAGGACCTGTTGTTCCCCTTGAACGAGCTGCCGGAATTTCTGCCTCCGGTGAAAAGAGAGAGATGTATGGGAAATCTGGCATTCACAAACCCTGAACTGGAACCAGTCGACAAGCGATCCGCCAGAAGGCGCAGCATGCGGAATGCAGCTCCCTTACCGCTGGAGTTGATTGCAAAGCCGTGGGTCTTCGGAGAAGCTGTGCCGGACGAGCCGATCTGGAGAGGGCTCTGGAGCAATCTGCGGGACGCGCTCTTTCCGCAGAAATTGCCGCCGCTGGAGCTGGCTTCACAGCCGGTCGCGGTTGCCGATCCGCTGGCTGTCAAACGCGATCCCATGTCGAGCGCGATTTCATTCGTCCTGCATGCGACAATCTTTGCCCTGGCGCTTTGGTTCGCGATCCAGGCGCGGCGGCAGATGGTTGTGCCGAAGCAGGTCGCGATCACTCCGGTCTACATTCCTCCCTACATCCCCCCGGTGACTTTGCCGGCCCCTACGACCATGGGGGGAGGGGGTGGCGGCGGGGCGCACCAGTTGGTCGAAGCAAGCAAGGGACATGTGCCGCAAGTTGCCAAAACCCGGGTCGCTCCTCCAGAACTGATGGTCGATCATCCGAAGCAGGCGGTTGAGCCGACCATGGTGATGCCACAGCAGGTGAAGATTCCAGACAACAATCTACCCAATATCGGCGTCCCCGCACCCGCGCAAGTCGCGCTGGTCTCGCTGGGGGGCGGCAGCGGTTCCGGCTTTGGCCAAGGCCGGGGAGGCGGCATCGGTTCCAGCAACGGCAATGGCGTGGGCGCGGGCAGCGGCGGCGGTTATGGCGGTGGCATCATGAGCGTGGGCGGAGGCGTCACCGCGCCGCGGGTCATTCACTCCGTTGAGCCGGAGTTTAGCGATGCAGCTCGTCGGACGAGGTATCAGGGGATGGTCTCGATCGGACTGATCGTCGACACGCAAGGGAACCCGGAAGACATCCACGTGATCCATCATCTGGGTATGGGACTGGACGAAAAGGCGGTCGAAGCAGTGAGGCAGTATCGGTTCAAACCGGCGATGTACCGAGGACAGCCTGTACCCGTGCAGATTGTCATCGACGTGGACTTCCACCTGAATTGATCGCCAGGACCCACTGGAGCGGATTTACAATTTGTATCGCCATTTGTGGCGAAGAACCCAGACGATATCCGAATCGTCGAGGCTGCCATCGCTCTCAGGATTCTTTGCAGAGCTTACCCTGAGCGTAGCTGAAGGGCCCAGAATGGCTCCTCTACTTTTGGTTCCAGTCTCTGAAAATTTGCTTTAGAGAAACGAGGGGCCGTTCGCCGTTCCGCTTGCATTGCCGGCCAAGCGGCTGGCGTCTCGTTATGGCGCCGCTTGCGTGTGTTGCGCCTACCTGGGGTAATACCCCCGGAGCGTCCGAACGATCAGCTTGCCATGACCCGGCGCTTTCGCCTCGACGCGCACCGTCCGGTAACCGCCAAGGCCGACTGGCTTGGTCGAATGATAGCCGATGGTGTACTGGTTACGAATATCGCGAGCAACCTCGCCGGCGATCTGGTCCACATCCTGCAGGGAGTGGGGGAAATACGCAATGCCGCCAGTCTCCCGCGACAGCGTCTCCAAAGCCGTTTTCGCTTGCTGCGACTCTTCCTTGTCGTCTCCGAAAAGCAGTCCAATGGAATACACTGTCGGTCCACCCAGCCTTTGCACACTGCGGACGGCCTGTTCCAGGCTCAACCGCGACGCATTGTCGGCTCCATCCGTAATGATCAGCAGCACCTGCTTCGGCTGTTTCGCTTTTCGTGCCAGCTCGTCCGCCGAAACGGCCACTGCATCGTAGAGCGCCGTGGTGCTTTTGGAATCGAGGTGCGAGAGTCCCCGCTCCAGCGCGTCGATGTTCGAGGTGAAGTCCTGATCGAGGTATGCCTTATCGGAAAAATTCACGATAAACGCCTCGTCCGCAGGATTCGACGCCCGCACCAGGTCCAAGGCGGCCGCATCTACGGCCGCGCGCTTATCGCGCATGGAGCCAGAATTATCGACGAGAATGCCCATCGATACGGGGAGGTCCTGGTACTGAAAGGAGCCGATGGTCTGCGGAACGTCGTCTTCCCACACGCGAAAGTCGCTGCGCTTCAGGTCCGCGACCAATCGTCTTTTTTCGTCCACTACGGTGCAGTTCAGCACAACCTCATTCACACTTTCGCGCAGGGTGTACGTACCGCTCTTTCCTTTCTGGATCTCCCCGGCCTGACCTGTACCCGCAGGCGATGCAGGACCTGCCGGCACGATGTTTTCCGCGTCGGGCGACAGGACCGGATCGCGGTCTACGTTGAGACTCGGTTGGACCTCCGGCTGCGTGGGATCGTAGGCGGTTGCCGGTGTTGCCGGCTGCGGGTGCGCGACAGGAGGAGCCATGCTGGCCGACGGCTGTGGGCCTGCCGCAATCTGGTCCATCGGCAAATCCAACGCAAAGACGGAGGCATTGCCCTGGTCCGCGCGCAGCCAGATGCCGCGGAAGGCCACTCGCAGTTCAGGATGCAGCGTTAGCAGCGCCGTCATCACGTCGATTGCCTGTTTGCGCGCCGTCGCGGGATACTGCAACTGGGCCAGTTGCGCAGCGTCAGGAGTGTAGTGGACCTCGAGGTCCAGTCCGCCAAGCGCTCCCGTGGCATGAATCGCCGTTATCGCGAAAGCGGAGCCATGCACATCGAGCATGCTTGGCTTCACTCCGGGGAGGTCATCGGGGCGTATCTCGTCGGCTTCACGCTGCAGCTTCACGAGATTGGGACTGGACATAAACTCCGCCGGATTCAGCAGCGATGCGGCCGTCCGATAGTAGAACCACGCATTCCAGTGCATCTTCTTTTGCGCGTATTCGCGCGCCTGGGTCCAGTACCAGAGGCCATTGTGGCCTGCTTCGATCATGGGATTGCTGAAAAATCCGGCAAGCATCCAGTGGCCCTCGGACGCTTCCGAAACAATCGTCGAAATCTGCTGCGGTTGCGGGACACCGGTGGCGTGAAGAATGGCAAGCGCGTATTTTCCCGGCGGCAGATTGGTAAAGTTGAGCACCACGATCGGCGTGCCGCAATAGAAATCCGTTTGAGGGGCGCCCGCTGGCTCGCTGGAAGCGTCCAGCGCATAGAGGTCATCGACGGTAATGGTCGCGTGCTGCAGCAGAGGCCTCAAACTCTCCGCCGATGCGGCAATCCCGCCGAAATCCGCCGCCACCGCGGGAATCGTGTTTGCCCGAAGGGCCTGCACGTCCCCACGCTGCACCTCGCCAACGATGGCGCGAGCGGTACTCGACAAGAGGTCGCGCTGCGCCTCCGTCATTTGCGATTCGGTCTTGCAGGAGGCGGCATTTGCGTTCGGCGGCAACAGCGCGCCGGCAACCGTCAAAAAAAACAGCAGAACGCATTTTCTATTCGGGGGTCGCAGTTGCATGGCTAGGACGGTCTTTCCTGGCAATTGTTTCGCAAGCGGAACAGGGCCATTGCTAGTATATAGACAGGCTGGCGCTCGCTCCCCCTCCAGCAGATTCGAGTTGGCCATCGATGGCGTTTATGGCGCTCTCCGGCACTGGCAAACAAGCCCTGCCGAAGCGCGGCGCGGAGATGCGGCGCTGCTGTGCGATTTTGGTACTCTGCGACGCCCTTGCCGGTTGCGCGCAGGCGATGCAAGCACTTGCCATCTCGTCCCCCGGCGCCAAGACCCATGTGGCAACCGGAGCCGCGCACCCGAAACGGACACGTTCCGCGGCGGCGCGCAAACGACGGGCCAGTGTGCAGGGCAAGGAAGCGGCAAGACCGTCGTCTCCTTCCAAACCGCCGGTTCCTTCCGAAGCAGTTGCAAGCCCCGCCACAGTGAGCCTGCAAAATGGAAAGCTGACGATCGAGGCGAACAACTCCGACCTGACCCAGATTTTGCAGCATGTGGCCGGTATCAGCGGCATGATCATCGACGGACTCAGCAAGAGATCTCGCATCTTTGGCATCTACGGTCCCGGCAATCCGAGCGATGTCCTCACCGGTCTTCTCGCCGGCTCAGGCTACAACTTCATCATGGCAGGGCACAGACCCGACGGCGCCCCCAGTGAATTGCTGCTTGCCGCTCAAAACGACAATGCTCCGGCGCCGCTGCCGGCCAACCAGCTTCCGGCTGCCTCGGGCGACCGCGAGAATTCCCAGCAGCCTGGAGCGGAGATGGCCCCGCGGACCCGAATGCATCCGCCCCGGGTGAGCTGGCCCCGCCGGGGGACACAGAAGATCCGCAGGACCTCGCCAAGCGGCAACATCAGGTCCGCCAGCGGCTGGAGCAGCAACAACAGCAGAACACTCCGCAGTAGCCCGCGATCTTGCCGGAGCACCCGCAAATCGTTCCGACATGCGACGTTCTTGTCTACGTGGCGGCGTCCGTTTTTTTTTGAAGTGGTTCCGCAGGGGAAGAAAAATTGAAAAGCAGGTCCCGCTCTTGCCCGGACGTACACTGATGCGCATCCGGATCGAGCCGCCCAGCCGGTTGACAATCCCATAGGCAACCCAGAGGCAGAGGCCGATTCCGTGTTCCCGTTTGGGGGGTGAAGAAGGGCCCAAGATACGCGCCTTGTTCTGTGCGGAGATTCCGACGCCAGAGTCTGCAATGGCAATGCGAACGCCCTGAATCGTATCCGTCCGGCCAAGTACACGGTTGACGGCTGGGGATGGGAATGAGAGAAGTTTTCAGGCGTGCGCTTTTTGGGCCCAGGCTGTTGGCGTGAGGTTAGCGACGCGCTGGACAGGTACATCGGTGAGTCCATGCAGGATGGCAGCCAGATAGTCGCGCACGGGAATGCGGAGCCGGCGGCAGCTCTCGATCGCCGACAGGATGGCGGCCACGCGCGATCCGGCCTGCGGGCTGCCGGTGTGGATCCAGTTCCGGCGGTCTGTGGCGATTCCCCAGACATTCTGCCCATGTCGGTCAGGATTTAGAAATTCACTATCGTTGGCACCCGCTTTATGGGCCGCGCTGTGCTCAATCGAAAGAACTCCTTGTTCGTGGGCAACCCGCGCGGTGGCAGAACCGCGGCGGTATTGGCCAGCCTGACCAGCACTTGTCGCCGTCACGGTGTGTATCCGCAACTGTATCTCACGCAGCTGCTGACCAACCTGCCCTTGGCACGAATGAGCGAGCTATCCGCATGGCTGCCAGATCAGTGGAAACTACTTCAGGATGCAAGGCTGGCCAACCTGCAAAACCACGCCGCACCGACTTCGTAGAACCTATGGTTCACGTAGCGCTCACGAATTGAGGGCCACTCAGGCGATCGCACTCTGGATTCTTCGGTCGCCGCGGCGACGGATGAATGACTCATTTCATTTTTGGATGCAGCATCGATAAATCCGCCATAGTCGCAGATTCAGGCGGCGGCATCTTCATCGCTGTGCATGATTTCTGAGTCCACGACGCGGGCCAGGTGTACGCCAAACCAGCGCTTGTTGTCGTACCAGTTTTGCCGGAGAACGTAGCCGCTTTTGAGCAGCATGTCTTCAATCTGTTCCGGGCTGAATTTATAGCTGTTCTCGGTATGGATGGATTCTCCGCGCTTGAACCCAAAGTTGCGATGGATCCGTTCCACCTGGACCATTTGGTTCCACTTGCTGTCGAGATGCATTTCGATGCGGCCCTCGGTGGCGTTCCAGATGGCGCGATGTTCAAACGCCTCCAGCGCAAAATTCGCTCCCAGCTCGCGATTCAATCGGGCCAATATATTTTTATTGAAATCGGCGGTAACGCCGGCGCGGTCGTTGTAGGCTGCCAGCAAGGGCGCGACGTCCTTCACCATGTCGGTGCCCAACAGCAACGCGTCTCCCGGTTGCAGTTGCGCGCGCAGCCAGCGCAGCAGGTCCACCGCATCCCCGGGATCGAAATTGCCAATGCTGGAGCCAATGTAGAGGGCCAGCCTGCGGCCATTTGCCGGGAGGTTCAGATTTTTCTCGCGGGTAAATTCAGCGCAGATCGGCTGAACTTCAACCTGGGGCAGAGCGGCATGAACATTGCGCGAGGCAAGTTCCAACGCAGCTTCCGACACGTCGACGGGAAGATAAAGAGTATGGCCCTGGCGAGCGATGACGGCCCGCAAAAGAGTCAGAGTTTTGTTGGCACTCCCAGCCCCCAGTTCGACCACGGACAGCGGCTGCTCGCCGGGCCCTGCCGCCGCTGCCACCATATCGGCTCCATGACGGGAGAAGATGGATTGCTCGAGCGAGGTCAGATAGTACTCCGGCAGCCGCGTAATTTTCTCAAAAAGACGCGACCCCGCCGCATCGTAGAACAGCCACGGTGGCAGATATTTCCGTTTCGCCGACAGCCCTTTGGCGGCAGCCTTCGCCACTGCCAAACTTTCCTTGGACAGCCCGCCGCAGCGGGCTATCGACGGAGCTATCGCGCCATCAAGGAGAGAAGAAAGGTTCATGCAGTTCCTCCATCCGCGGCCAGACGAATGCCGGAGAACTGCCAGCGCGTGGCGGGAGCGAAGAAGTTTCGATAACTGGCGCGAATGTGAGAGGCGGGAGTCGCCACCGAACCTCCGCGCAATACGAACTGGTTGCACATGAATTTTCCGTTATATTCGCCGAGCGCGCCCGGCGCTGGAGTATATCCGGGATAGGCAACATAGGGGCTGCGCGTCCATTCCCAAACATCGCCAAACACTTGTGCGGGCTGATGCGGGTTGGTGTCGCCTGGCGGAGCTTGTGGATGCAGTGCGCCTGTGTCGAGCAGATTTCCAGTCACTGGGACGTTCTGCGCGACGTGTTCCCACTCGAATTCCGTGGGCAGTCGACAACCGGCCCAATGCGCGTAGGCATCCGCTTCGTAATAGCTGAGGTGACAGACCGGGGTTGAACGCAGGTCATCGAGTGATTCTAGACCATGCATGGTGAAAATTTCCCAACTGCCGGAGGATGTCTGCTTCCAGTAGAGCGGCGCCTGCCAGCCCAGCGACTGGATAGTATCCCAGCCGTCAGACAACCAGAATTCCGGACGACGATAGCCGCCGTCTACCATGAAGCGAAGATATTCCGCGCAGGTTACAAGTCTGGAAGCGAGGCGAAAGGGCTGAAGAAAAACCGGATGGCGAGAGAATTCGTTGTCGAAGCCGAAGGCGTCGCCACGATTGCCGATCTCCACCAGGCCGCCGGAATAATCCAGCCAGCGATGCGGCGAAGAGACGCCGGCGCACGCGGGGCGAGGTTCGGCGTAGACCGGCTGTAGGGGATTGGACCAGAAAGCGTGCTTGATGTCGGTCGCGATCAGCTCCTGGTGCTGCTGTTCGTGATGCATCCCCAATTCGATGCGGTTGTGTATCTCCGAGGATGCACCGGTGGTCAACAATTGCGCGATACCGCTTTCAACGTAGCTTCGGTAGGACTGAATCTGCTGCAGCGAGGGGCGCGAAAAGGAAGAGCGCAACTGCTTTTCCGGATGACCGCCGAGAGATTTGTAATAGCTGTTAAAGAGCCAAAGAAAATCCGGTTGAAACGGCTGATGGTTCGGGAGATACGGACGCAGGACGAATGTTTCGAAAAACCAGGCGGTGTGCGCCAGGTGCCATTTGACCGGGCTTGCTTCAGGACAGGACTGGACCATCATGTCTTCGGCGGTCAACGGCCGCGCCAGTGATTCGGTCATGTCGCGCACCGCTTGAAACCGGTGCGCCAAAGAAGGCGAACCTACGGCGAACGATGTTGCTGCCAGAATGGCCACGCGATCGACTCCTATGTATGCGCTAGAAGCTAGGATGCACGCTGAGCAGCCGGGCCAGGGTGTAGGCAGCGCCCGCCGCCAGGCCGCCGATGAAAACTGTTTGTAACGCGGACTTCCAAGTCCCGCCGCCAGTGAGTCGTCCTTTGACGGCGCCGAAGAAGAAGAGCGCGATTAAGGTGATGACGACGGAGGCGCGCAATGCGGAGGAGGCTTGTAGCAGAACCATATACGGGACTAAGGGGATAAATCCGCCCGCGATATAGGAGAAGGCGATGACGGCGGCGCTTTGCCGGGCGCGGTGGCTGGCCGGTTTTTCCAAGCCAAGTTCAAACCGCATCATAAAATCGACCCAGGCTTTTGGATTGCGTTTCAGCGCCGACAAGACGGAATCGCTTTCGGTGCGCTCGACCCCATACTCCTCGAAAATCTGGTAAATTTCTTCTTCCTCGTCGCGGGTGCGCTCGACGATTTCTCGTTCTTCGCGGTGGCGTTCGCTGGCGTAATGCTCCACGTCACTGCGAGCCGCGAGGTAGCCGCCCAATCCCATGGCGATGGAGCCGGCTGCGATTTCCGCAAGGCCGGCCAATACAACGATGTGGGAGGAGCCTACTGCGCCGGAAAGTCCGGCAGCCAGAGCGAAGGGGACGGTCAGGCCGTCGGACATGCCAATGACGACGTCGCGCACCAACTCTGTGGATTCGAAATGGTCTTCAACGTGGTCAGAGTCGGCGACATAGTGCATGCGGCGCAGTTTACCTCATCCGGTTGAACATTCGTTGCTGAAACGTACGGCAAGACCGGCTGTATCAGTTTGGATGGACGGTCCAGCTATTTGGGTCCATTTTCTGCAACTGCGAGTGTCTGGCCGCCATCTCTCAAGAAACCGTACGGGCAATGGCGGCAGCCGGACTGGCAGCAATAGCCGCGTTTTCGGTGGTACGCCGCAGTGAAAACCAGATACGGGCCATCGAAATAGGTGTCATCCTCTTCAGTCTGAGGCGGATCGGATGGCTCCGGCATATTTGGATTGTAACGGGTCAGGGGGCGTGACCGGACTGGGAAAATGTCCGCGGAATCGACTAAATCTTCGATATGGGCTGCGTTGCCGGTTCCAGTGGGGCGGGGCCAATCTGCGCACTACGGGTGCGAAAGCGACTGATCAGCTGATGCGGCAGGCTGGAACCGGTCAGGTGAAGGATGGCCCACGCGGAGAGCAGCCAGACGGTTGTACCGCAAGCCAGTTGCAGCAGATCGTGGGGAAATGAGCCAGGCCGAGGCAAAACGCGCAGGACGGCAAACAGCAGGGCGAAGGAAACGATCGCAGCCGCCAGGGACCGGGCCATCTCCGCATACTCCAGTCCACGCAAGGAGACAAGGCGTTTGGAGTGCAGCAGGAACGCCAGCCCCATGGTTTGCACCAGAATGCCGCAGTCGGAAGCGATGGCGAGACCCATGACGCCTATGCGATGAAACAGGAACCAATATATGGGGATGGATGCTGCGGTGATTACGGTACTGGCGGCCATGGGGGTAAAGGTATTGCCGGCAGCATAGAACGCACGCGCATAGATGGCCTGGGCCGACCAGAAACAAAGGGAGCCGGCGAACAACGCGAAGTAGAGGGAGGTCTGGCCGACGTCGGCGTGATGGAACGCGCCGCCGCGCAGCACCAGATCGACGGCGGGGTAGGCCATGCCGATCATCCAGCCTGAAAGCAGGAAGGCGAAGGCATAGATGCGGGTCACGATGCGACTGACGGAGGAGGCAAATTCACGATGTTTGTTTTGCCCGGCGAGGGCCGCAAAAAACGGCATGGAGGCAGCTCCCGCAGCCTGCCCGAGGACGGCCATGGGAGCGGTGAAGAGGATCTTGGCGTAGCTGAGTTTGGCGATATCGCCGCTGCCATGGGAGGCGAAATAATTCAGGATCCAGTTGTCGGCGGTGACCAGGGAGACGCCGATCATCAGCGGAATGGAGAGCCGGACCCATTCTCTGAAGCCGGGGTGCGACCAGTCCAAGGAGAAGCGCAGGCGCAGCCCGACCTTGTGCGCGCCGAGATAGTTGAGCAGCAGCGGGCCCACGATTGCGCCGCCCAATGCGCCGACGGCCAGGGAGGAGATTCCAAATTGCCGGGCCAGCAACACGCCGCCGAGGATGATGCCAAGGTTGTAAATGAGAGGCGTGACCGCCTGCCAGGCAAATTGCTTGCGCACCAGAAGCACGGCGGCGAGGACGCCGCCGGAAAAGAAACACAATTGCGCGGGCAGCAGGATGCGCGTCATGTGGGTACACAAGGCAGCTTTTTGGGGGCCAAAACCGGGGAAGAAAATACGCGTGTAGAGAGGCGCAAACAACTCGCCGAGAACCACCGCCGAGCCCAGTACGACCAGCATGACGCTGAGGATGACGGAGAGGGCTTCCTCGCCTTCATGCTCCCGGTGCTGTTCGCGATAGCGGCTCAGGATGGTGATAAAGGTGATGGAGGCGGCGCCGCCCACCAGAAAGTAGTTCATCATTTCCGGCAGTTGAAAGGCAGCGTTGTAGGCATCGGTAAGGGTGCCGGCGCCGAACAAGTAGGCGATGACTTTGCTGCGCACCAATCCGATGACGCGCGACAGCAGGGTGGACGCCATGAGCAGCAACATGGCGGAGAAGGTCGTGTGCTCATGGGAGAGCCGCAACCAAGCGGGGCGGCGGAGGGCTGGCTTAGAGCGGGAATCCGCGGCAGTCTTGATGGGTTCGGGATTCAGGTGCGTGTCCTCTGCCATGGATTCTCTGGGTTCGATTCTATCGTTGCGCGAATGCGTTCCGGCCGGCCAAACGAAGGGAATCCGTCACGGTACATGGCACCGGTGTCGCCGAAGTTTGGCGGCGAACCAGGCGTCGCGATCCGAGTCGCAGCCATGATTCGGCAACGAGTGTCTCCTGAATAGTATGCAGACAAAAAGTGGCGAACGCCGCGCATTTTTACAAGGCGACTCGGCTACCGACGTAGCGAAGGAACCTTGCAGCCGCCGGGCAGCGAAACCTGAAGGTACGCCGGGCGACAGAAGAAGGCTGTAGTCTCAAAGGAGTTCGCTTGTGAAGGAGCCTTTTTGAATGCCGGCAAAAACCATCATCGAACCGTTCCGCACCAAGAGTGTTGAGCCCATCCGCTAGACCACGCGCGAGCAGCGAAAAGACCTGCTGCGCGCCGCCCATTACAACTAGTTTCTGCTGCGGGCCGACGATGTGCTGATCGACCTGTTGACGGGGCCGACCGCAACCACGAAATATTGTGCTGGAATTTTGCCGACGTTCTTGATGCCGTGGAGCTGGTTGGAAGCCGCAAAACCGACCCCGCCGGGGCCGATGGTTTGACCGCGACCATCGACCATCAACTCGACCGTGCCTTCGCGCACCAGCCACAACTCGCTATGCAGATGGCGATGCGGCGGATGGGGCATGGCTCCGGGCGGCAATGTGGTCTCGTGGACCTCCAGCATTTCGCCCGTCGGCAACTTACCTTGCAACACGGGTCGCATCTCCGCGCCATCGGCAGATCGGTGGACGGGCAGTTTGTCGAATGGAAATGCCTGGGAGTTGGCCAGCGTTTCCGCGGTTTGGCTTTGCAGTGGCAACGCGTTGAGCAACGCGGCGGCGGGAAATAAGGCGCAAAGATCACGACGGGAGATTTCCATCGCCGTATGGTACCAAATCGCCGCGGAGGTGTTTCTTGGCGCAGTTGTCAGGGGGCGGACGTCGGCAGCGCGGTTGCGATCGGCAGTCGCCGGTCGGAAGATTGTCGGTGTGTAGCTAGCTGTCCTTGCGATACAGAAGATCGCGGATCGCTCCGCGCCGAGCTTCATCCAGGCCGCTCTGGGCCTTGCGCTCATCGGCATCCAGTTGGCGCTTTCCGTGGTCCGTCGGCTCCGGCTCGCTGCATGCGGGACAACGATTGACGAAGCCGGGCTTGTCCGGCTTCAGTTCAAACTCTTCCGAGCAAACAACACAGACTTTGATGGGGAAAGACATACATTTGCTCCGAATGTTCAATCCCACTCAAGCCAAACGCGGCTTGAATTGATGGGATAAGGAGGAAGGCTTCTACGATGGAGCAGTGGTTTTTGGTTGAGGACCAGAAGCTGCGGAGCAAGGAGAAACCTTCTATGAAGATTATAGGATGCGATTTTCGTTCCAGTCGGCAGCAGGCGGCGGTTTTCGATGCGGAGACCGGCGAGGTGACGGGAACGGAAGTTGATCCATGGCGACGGGGAGGCGGAGCGGTTCTATGGCGCGCTGGAGGCGCCGGCGCTGATCGGGATCGAGGCGTGCGGAAGAGGATCGAGGCCGCAGGTGCGCAGTTGCGGTATCTGCCGCCTTACTCGCCTGACCTGAACCCCATCGAAAAGGCCTGAAACAATACCTCCGCTCAACCCGCGCCAGAAGCAAGGAGGAACTCGACGAAGCCATCTCGGGAGCCTTCAAACTCATCGCTCCAGAAAATGCCACAGCATGGTTTGAGCTGGGTCCGGAGATTCGGGCAGTGGGATAAGTGGAAGGGTTGTTTCCCGACGGCCATTTAAGAGGGCAGAAGCGAGGAGCAACGATGACGCGACGTCCACGCCGGAACCACACAGCAGCATTCAAAGCGAAGGTGGCCTTGGCCGCCCTGAAGGGAGACAAGACCCTGGCCGAGCTGGCCCAGCAGTTCGATGTCCATCCCAACCAGATCGCCGACTGGAAGACGCGGCCAGTGTCTTTGGCGAAGAGAAGGCCGAGCAGCGGGTCAAGGTCGATGTGACCCGGATGCAGGCCAAGATCGGCGAGCTGACGCTGAAGAAGGATTTTTTAGAAACTGCGCTTATCCAAGCGGGCCTGCTGAGCGCAAGGCAATGATCAATCCCGAGCTCCAGTTGTCCATCCGCAGACAGGCGGAATTGCTGGCGATCGGCCGCTCCACGATGTACTATCGGCCGCGCCCGATCTCCGACGCGGACCTGATGTTGATGCGGCGCATGGGC
>JAJYVR010000300.1 GCA_021791935.1 Acidobacteriota bacterium | reverse complement strand
AAACTTGCCTGCTTGGTTTACCCCACATGCGTGGGTCAATCCAAGGAAGTTGAATGTTTCCGGTTTTCTCCTTCCTTCGAAACGCCTGCAGTCTCGGCACGCAAAGCGTCCGAACCTGATCAGGCGCGTCTTCTCAGGGTGGAGTTCCAACGAGAACCGCTGGAATCTGTCATGCAAAGTTTCCTTGAAACGTATTGCATCGTCCTGGTATTGGAAACCAACAACGAAGTCGTCGGCCCATCGAACCACGATGACGTCTCCGCGCGCGTGGCGCTTCCTCCACTGGTGTGCCCCACTGCTGTCCGGCTATAAGCTGAACAGATTCAGTTGGTTGGAAAAGCGGGGTAAATCATCCTGGGAGTCGATCTGCTGAAGAGCCCGTAAAATGGGGGTTTTCTCGAACAGAGTCAGACTGAGCACCTGTAGGATTTGGTAGAGACTGGCCTCCAGATCGAGCCGTTTGCGCACGATGGCAACCAGCACATAGACCGAGACGGCGATCCATATCTGAGTCTTCACGGCGTTTTCGCTGGTGCCGTAGAAGGCCTTGATACGCAGGTGCTGCTTGATCCATTTGAAGAACAACTCCACCTGCCAGCGCTGCTTGTAGATCGCGGCGATGGTTGCCGCGGGCAACGCGAAGTTATTGGAGAGGAAGACGAGGCGCTTGCCGGTTTCCGCATCGACGCAGGCAACCTTGCGCAGCGCATCAGGATAGACCGAGGCCGATTCCAACGACGCGAGAACGACGGTCCGATCCGAGCGCACACCGGAGTCTTTGTCCACGCGATGCGAGTAGCGGCGCTGGAGAAGCACGTTGGACTTCGTGCGTACGACGAAGAAGGCCGACTCCAACGTGAAGCGGTAGAGCCGCTGGAAGTCGATATAGCCGCGATCCATCACGTAGAACGCGCCGGCTTCGGGCAGGATCAGATCGAGCAGGTTGACATCGTGGACTTTGCCGTCGGTGATGTGGATGAACGTTGGGATGTTGCCGTGCAGGTCAAGCAGAGTATGCATTTTTACCGCGGCTTTGCGGCGGCGGAACCGCGCCCACGGAAACAGGCTCAGGCATAAGTCGATGGTCGTCGAGTCCAGCGCGTAAAGACTTTGATCGAGTTCGACACCCATGGAGTCTGTGGCGTAAAGCGACCGCGCAGTGGCGATCAGCACTTGCGCAAAGTCGGCGTAGATGCGCCAGTCGTGCACCTCGTTGGCGTCGGCCAGCGTCGATTTGCGCACGCGGCCGCGAAAGCCCATATGGTAGAGCTTTGGCCGCATGGCGCCGAGGCAGGCCTCGATGTCGCGCAGGCTATCGCGATAGGTCAGTTGCGCGAAGGCCATGGCCAGAAACTGGTCCCAACAGGAAAAGCCGCGCGGATGGGCGTCGCCGCGATAGCGGGCTACGCACTTTTGAAATTCTTTGTGCGGCAGGAAATCGATCAGTTGCGCGAAGATGGTGCGGCCAGCGTTCATGTACCATTGTTTCGCCGCCGCCGAGAGGTGGGAACACGGACTTGAATTTCAAATCGTTCCCGATACGAGTGGCTGCATCATGTTGTTCTGTATGGCATTACGCGATCTTCTCGAAAAATAGCCGGACAGCAGTGAGTTATACGCAAGCCTCAAGCTTACAGCCATCCTGGGAGACATTTGCGTGCGGAGTGGACTCAGGCCTTGCTCGTGGAACATGCTAAGTTAACACGGAAACACCTATCCAGAACTGGCGGGGTGCCCCTCGATAAGGACGAAGGCTTTGTCAAGCGCAGACTCATCCTTGGCGGTGCGTGAGCACCGCTTGTCGCGCCATCTTGGTTGAGGACCAGAGCTTTTGTAACTCACGCTTCCATCATCTTTCGAGGGGCATTTTTCCACCCCACCAACCATCGATACGGCCACCGACTGCCGGCCATGATGCTTCCATGCGAACATCCAGCCTACTGCTGGATGCGAGAGCGCCCAATCAATCCTTCGATCTGGCACGAGCCGATCAGGGGCACCCGCGGGCTGCTCTCGATACGGGCGATCTCTGGATATCCAACATTTTGCCGCAACATCCAGTAGAGTCGCACGGCCAACTTTCTCGCCGTTGCCACCTTGGCCACGCCCTTCGGCTTATGGTGGCAACGGGCCTGATACTGTTTGCGAAATCCTTCATCCAGCCGGACCGCAGTCTGCGCCGCTTCCACCAGCAACTGGCGCAGAAATCTGTTGCCCTGCTTGCCGATCGCACCCAGCCGCTGCTTGCCGCCCGAGCTGTGCTCGCGCGGTATCAGACCCAGGTAGCTGGCCACCTGCTTGCTGTTCCGGAACCGGCTGACATCGCCGATGGTCAGCACCAAGGCCAGGGCGGTGATCGGCCCCACGCCCGGCTGGGTCATCAGCAGCCGCGCCTGCGCGTGTTGCTCCGCCGCATCGCCCACCGCTGGGTCCCGTTCGCCGATCTGCCGGTCCAACTCCGCCAGCAGTTGCAGCAGGTCTTTCCTCCGTCGCGCCGTCCAGCCTTGCAGAGGAAGTGTTTCCAACTCAGCCCTCCCCCGAACGCTCCACAAGGAACGCTTCCGCTGCAGACCCTTGTTCAGCGCCAGGGGCTGCAATCCGTTCTTCACCCGGCTGCGAATCTCCACCAGCTTGTGCCGGTGCATCGGCAACTGGCGCAGGTCCCGCTGCTCCGCGCTCGGCGTCCACAAGCGCGGAAACCGCCCCTCCAGCAGCAGCTTCAGAATGTGCCCCGCATCGCGTTTGTCGGTCTTCTGCTTGCGCACATAGCTGGCACGAATTTGCGCCGCAT
>JAJYVR010000053.1:743-16148 GCA_021791935.1 Acidobacteriota bacterium | reverse complement strand
GCCCCTGCAGGTACGCCAGACTGCGCCCACGCGCCTCCGACCGCGCAAACAACCCCGCGATCAGGCCGTGCGCACGCAGCAACTCGCGCTTCCATCCTGCCAGTCGATTTTCCATCTCAGTTGCAGAGCAATCGCTTATCCAGAGCATCCACAGCATAACACTTATCTACAACTGTAGTACTAGGTAGAGGACTTGTCGTAGAGAACGGGGTTCAGGTCGGGATCGTTGTACATCTTCAACTGGCGATAGACCTGGAAACGCAATTCGCCATGTAACACGCGCTGCCACAGGCGATCCAGGCAAGCCGCGAGATCGTTACGCTGGTTCTCAAGTATCGCCAAGCGTCGCAGATTGCGCTCGCGATGACCGGGAGGAGATGGAATTCGCTCAGTCTCCTCGCTCGTGTGGTAGATCTTCAGGCTGAGAATCGATAGCCGATCCAGCATCAAGCCGGGCGTTTCAGAATGCAGCTCCGCCTGGGGATTGGGCGGCTTTTCCGCAGACAACTCCTCCAATAAAAGTTCGTCGCAGCGTTCCATCCGATCGTTGCGACGCTGATTGATCGCGTCGATCGTGCGCTTGGCGGCGGCAATCGCC
The DNA here is from genome assembly GCA_021791935.1 of Acidobacteriota bacterium. Lineage (GTDB taxonomy): Bacteria > Acidobacteriota > Terriglobia > Terriglobales > Acidobacteriaceae > JAKAAZ01. Next base: position 15,550 of record JAJYVR010000053.1, on the reverse strand, counting down.
GCATCCTCGGCACGACGGTCGCGGGCCTTGTCTTCCTGATGCCAAAGTTCGAAATTGGCGCGATGCAGGCCCTTCAACGCAGTGTCGAACGGGTCGGCCGTTTCCGGCACAAAAGGCTGACGGTGCCAACGTCGAGTCCATTCATCGAACAACTGAAGGATGTGTTCTCCGCGGAGAAGACGGACAGATGCCATAGCCAATATCATACCGATCTCCGCATATCCAATCCTTGGCAAGGCGGCATGTCGTCATTCTTCCCTGGCGCTGCAATTCCTCTCGATTGAGCAGGTAGACAAAACAGAATCGCTTCGTCGCAAGCCTGCGAATGGAGCTATACTTGCGGCCATATGAAGATGAACGGTCCGGATGGCGAGATCATTTTATGTATGGCCGGCAGCAACACTGGCCATCGGTTCCTCGAGGAGTTGGCGAAGCTTGGTTGCCGGGTCGTTCTATTGACGCTCGACGAACATCGTGATGCCGACTGGCCGCTGGATTGTATCGATGAATTGCATGTCATGCTCGGCGGCATGACTCTGGATCAGATCGCGAATACGGTGACATATCTCGCCCGTTCACGGAAATTCGCGCGCATCGTTGCTTTGGACAGGACCAACCTGGAGGTCGCGGCGGGGCTCCGGGAACATTTGCGCATTCCAGGCATGGGCGTTACGACGACGCGGTATTTCAGCGACGGGCTGGCCGCGCGCATCAAGGCGGCACACCTGGGAGTGCGCGTTCCCGCCTTTACCGCAGTTGCAAACCATGATGCATTGCGCGCGTACATGCAAGACGTTCCCGCACCCTGGTTGCTGACGCCGCGAAGCGATGCTTCGGGCTGCGCGACCCGAGAGCTCCACGATTCTGAGCAGGTTTGGCGCACACTTGAAGCATTGGGTGACCGGCAAAGTCATTTTTTCCTGGAGCAATTCGTTGCGGGAGATCGTTTCCACGTCGACAGCATCACGGCGAACGGGACGGTTGTGTTTGCCGCCGTATATCCCTATGTCGGAGCAGTCGCGGGCACGACGCAGGAGGGTGCATTGTTGCCGAACCATTCCATGACATACGGTATCGCGGATGACGAGAGACTCAGGCGCGTGAACACTGCGCTGTTGTCGAGCCTGAGACTGGTACGCGGGGTCACACATACCGAATTTGTGCGCTCCCATGCGACGGGCGATTTCTATTTTGTGGAAACTTCGGCAAGTGTCGAGGATGGCTGCATTGCAGACATGATGAGGGAAACGCACGGCCTGAACCTGTGGGCAGAGTGGGCGAGGCTGGAAGTTGCGGCCATGCGCGGCGAGCGGTATGCGCTTCCGTCAGCCGGCACTGTCCGCAAACTATCCGGCAAGAGCGGCGAAGGCCAACATCGATTAGCATGAGGAGTGGCGTTTCCGCCGCGTAGCTCCTATGCCGCCATCCACCTGGCTCCAAGTCCCACATCGCCGCTTCAATCCATTGACCCGCACGTGGGTGTTGGTATCTCCGCACCGCACCCAGCGTCCCTGGCAGGGAGAAGTTGCCAAGACAGAACCCGCCTCGACGGTCCATTACGATCCCGCCTGCTATTTATGTCCGGGAAATACGCGGGCCGGCGGACATCGAAATCCGCAGTATACAGACGTGTTTGTCTTCGATAACGATTATGCGGCGCTGCTTCCCGATATTGCTCCGCTAGCGGACGCGCCCCATGACGACTTGTTTCGGGCCGAACGGGAGCTTGGGGCCTGCCGCGTGATCTGTTTCCATCCCGACCACGATCTGACGCTGGCGCGGATGCAGCCGCGGGACATCGAACGCGTGGTGGAAGCATGGGTCGGCCAGTATCAGGACTTAGGCAAGCGGCCGGAAATCAATTATGTGCAAATTTTTGAGAATCGCGGTCCGATGATGGGCGCGAGCAATCCGCATCCGCATTGCCAGGTGTGGGCCACAGAACATGTTCCGGACGGGCCGCGGACGGAGCAGGCCGCGCAACTTGCGTATCGCCGCGCGCATGGCAGATGCCTGCTGTGCGATACCGTCGAGCGCGAAATGCAACTGGCGGAACGGATTGTTTGCGAGAACCGGGAGTTCGTCGCGCTGGTGCCATTCTGGGCGGTCTGGCCCTTTGAAACGTTGGTCCTGGGCCGTCGCCACAACGGTTCACTCGCGGAAATGGACCATGCGCAGCATGTGGGTCTGGCGGACATTTTGAAGCAAGTGACCACGCGTTACGACAATCTATTTCAAACCAGCTTTCCTTACACCATGGGCTTTCATCAGAGCCCGACGGATTCCAAACCGCACCCGGAGTGGCATTTCCACGCACACTTCTATCCGCCACTGCTGCGATCTGCGACGGTACGAAAATTCATGGTTGGATTTGAAATGCTGGGGATGCCGCAGCGGGACATCACGCCGGAAAGCGCGGCCGAGAGATTGCGCGCTGTGAGCGATCTACACTACACCCTAAAAAAATAGCAGAGGCGGACGAATTGCGTTCCTCATCGCTGGTATTGAACGGACAGCCGCTGACCCTGGAAGAGCTTGCGGACGTGGCATACGAAAAAACATTGGCGGTGCCGCATCCGGAAGCCCGCCCGCTGAAGCCGGCGCTGCGCGTGGAAGCCGCGTGGAGCCAGGTGCGCAGCGTTGTCGCCAGGCTCGACCGCGACCGCAGCCGGCATCCAGACATCGCAAACCTGCGCGCCGCGATCCTCCGCGGAACATTGGACGGCTGGATGCGCTAGGCGAGGCGATCGCTAGACCGGCACTTTTTACATCATGCAGCGAAGTTCGATGGTGCCCGCATCAGAGCTGCAGGCGAATTCTCATACGAGTCAGCACGGCGGAGACAGCAAGGATTGCAAACGTGAAGACAACTGCGCCGAGAACGCCGGACGCGCCAGTCTGGATGTGCCGATCCAGATACGTGAAGCCGACGAAGGCAGTAAGGTAGCCGTAGATATCGGGAAGTAAATACGTCAGCAAAGTGTTTTCTCCCGCCGGCTTCACAAAAAACGCCCATCGAGTTTTTCCCATTACGTCGCAGACCCAGTAGAGCAACATGAAGCAGGGGACGCTGGCGCCGTTACCGTCGCGGGAGCGGCTACCAGGGCAGGCGAGGCGCTCATTGTGCCTCCGCCTGTTGCGAGGCCGAATGATTCACGCCGAATCCTCGGTCGATGGCGTCCAGCAGTTTTCCAGATGGGTCGCTTCCATATTCCCAGAACATGATGCCCGCCAGATGACGATCGATGACGTACTTGCATTTGAGCGCCAACGATTCCGGGTCCTCATAGGACACGAAGATCCGTTTCTGCGGATTGTAGAGGTAAGGCACCGAGGCCTTTGCGTCCCAGTAGCGCGTGTATCCCTGACTCAGCATCGTAGTGGAGAGGGCGCCGTAGTTCGCGTAGGCATTCGGGACCGGCCCTCCCGTTTGAAAGAGTCCATGGTTGGTTGCAGCCACATGCCCCCAGACGTGCCCGTAGAAAGGAACTCCAAGCACGATTTTTTCCGCCGGAACCCCAGCCGCTTCAAATTCCTTCACGGACCTGTCCGCTGAAATTCCTTTCGGGTCCGCCGGATCGACGAACAGGGGAGCATGATTGCCGGCGATCTTATCGTCTCCCGGTTCGTAATAGTCGTAGGCCATCAGGTTGACGGTGTCGACATACTTCTGCACCTTGGCCATCTCTGTGTGCTCAAGAAATTTTGCGGTCGCTCCTGCGGCGATGGTGATGTAGAGGCGGCGATGAAGCGGCTTTTGCATCTTCCTGAAACGCTCGCGCAACTCTTTCAGCAGCAGGGTGTAGTTCTGCTTGTCTTCCGGACGAAATACATTTCCAGCCGCGCCCGCCATGGCAGGATATTCCCAATCGATGTCCAGCCCATCCAGCTTGTAGCGAGCGATAAAGCCGGCGACGCTATCGATAAACCTGGCCCGGCTGGCGGGGGTCAAAGCAGCGTCGGAGAAACGGCCGGACCAGAGCCAGCCACCCACCGAGACGAGTACGGTCAAATCGGGATTTTCTTTTTTCAACCCAACCAGCATCGCCAGGTTGGCTGCGTCGGACGGGTCGCCCTCCACGATGCGTCCCTGGTCGATGTTTGCAAACGCAAAGTTAATGCGGGTCAGCTTTTTTGCTGCGATCTGGTCTGCGGTGAGCACCGTATTGCGAGGGAAAACGTAGGCGGCAATTACAAACTTCTTGCTGTTCGCTTGCGCGGGGGAAGACAATGCTCCAAGCGCGAGGACCAGCGGCAGGAGAAGGCGCGCCGGACGCTCCGCAAAGCAGCATTCCCAATAGGAAGAATGGAAAGGGAATCCCCGAATCCGCGGTGGAACAGTTGCGCTCATAGGTCCTCCTCCTGCATTCTAATCATTGCTAACAAATGCAGGGAGGGGAATCGCATGCAATCTTTCATATGTTCGGAGATTTCGCTGCGCAAGCGTCTTACGATCGAAACTTCATGTCTGCGGTTTCTCGCCTGCTTTTCCTTCGCGCTAATCGCCTCAACCTGCCTGGCGCAAATGCATATTGTGGTGGACCAGGTAGGTTACGAAACGACAGCGCCGAAGCAGGCGCTGGTTGTCTCTGACGGCAACCAAGATACCCAGGATGCGCCGCAGAGATTTACGCTTACAGATGCGGATACCGGCAAGGTCATGTTGACACGCGTTGGACTGAGGAATGGCTGCCGCGCGTGGGGGAATTTTTGAAGTAGGATATTGGAGCGTCGGCGTTGAGGCTGTCCCTATTTGCAAACCCGCTTTGAAAGTCAGAACGAGAGCAACTATTTTCATGCGAAGGCGCAGCGATCGAACACGCGCTTTGTGCCGGAATCGAGACGAAACGGATGACTAGGATCACTTTTAAGCTCTGCGCCGCGTTGTTTCTCCTGCTTGCCGGCCAGGTAGAAGCGCAACAGAAACCCTCGCCGGATTTCAGCAGTATTGACCGCATTATGGCTTCCGCGATCGAGGCGCACAAAGTGCCGGGAGCGGTCATCGTCATTGGACATGACGGCCAGGTTGTCTTCCACAAGGCGTATGGCGAGCGCTCATTGGAGCCGACCCGCGCGCCGATGACGGAAGACACCGTCTTCGACATGGCGTCGCTGACCAAGGTGCTAGCTACCACGACGGCGGCGATGCAACTCTACCAGCAGGGGCGTTTTCGGCTGAACGATCCGCTGTCGAAATACCTTCCTGAGTTTGCGGCCAATAGGAAGAGAGATATCACCATCCGACAGATCATGACGCATTATTCCGGTTTGCCTCCCGATCTGGATATTACAGCGCCGTGGTCCGGCAAGCAGACGGCCTATGAGATGGCGTTTGCTGTGAAGCCGGAACGTCCGCCGGGGATTGCGTTTCGCTACAGCGATATCAACTTCATCATGATGGGCGCGCTGGTGGAAAAACTCAGCGGCATGAGCCTCGATGCGTATACCGCCCAGTATGTTTTTGCTCCCATGGGAATGGACCACACACGCTTTCTGCCTCCGGGGTCCTGGCGCGGCGACATTGCGCCGACGCAGTACGACGAGAACCACCACATGCTGGTGGGCGTGGTGCATGATCCCACATCGAGAAGGATGGGCGGTGTTGCCGGGCATGCCGGTTTGTTCAGCACCGCCGGAGACCTGTCGATTTTCGCGCAGGACCTGCTGGGCCTGCTGGCGGGGAGGCCGAGCAAATTCCCGCTCAATCGGCTGACGGCGGAAAAAATGACTACCCCGCAGCAGCCGGCCACGGGAGTGGCGCTGCGCGGCCTGGGTTGGGACATTGAAAGTCCATTCTCCGGGAACCGTGGGGAGTTGTTTCCTGTGGGCAGTTTCGGGCATACCGGCTTTACCGGCACAGATATCTGGATGGATCCATGGAGCGATACGTATGTGATCTTCCTCAGCAACCGGGTCCATCCGAATGGCGGCGTGAACACCGTTCCGCTGGAAGGAAAGCTTGCCAACGCCGCGGCCGAGGCGCTGGATATTCAGGTTCCCGAGTCGGGAAGGGAAATCTCGCGGCTCACTGGCTACAACGAGTCCCTGACCGATATGCGCCGCTGGCCGGCTCGAAACGGCACCGTGGAAACTGGCATCGACGTTCTGGAGCAGGAAAATTTTTCCCCACTGGCAGATCTGGAGAAGAAGCATGGCGGGCACTTGCGCGTGGGCGTGCTCAGCAACCAGACCGGCCTGGATGGTCGCGGCCGGCGCACCATCGATGTCTTGGCGCACGATGCCTCCGCGAAGGTTCCCGGCTTGAAAGTGACGATGCTCTTCAGCCCGGAGCATGGGATCACCGGAAAAATGGATACGACGAAAATTTCCGGCAGCACCGATGCAGCGACTGGATTGCCTGTCGTCAGCATGTACGGAGCTACAGCCGCCGAACGTCATCCACCGATAAACAAGCTGCGCCATCTGGATGCGGTTGTCATCGATCTGCGCGATGCCGGGGTGCGTTTTTATACGTATGAAACCGCGGTCGCCTATTTTCTGCAGGCAGCGGCGCATACCGGAACGGACATTGTGATCCTCGATCGACCGGATCCAATCACCGGTTCTTTTGTGCAGGGACCGGTCTCCGATGCTGGCCATTCCAGCTATACAGGGTTTATGCCGCTGCCGGTGCGGCATGGGATGACGATGGGGGAATTGGCGCGGTACTTCAACGGAGAAGGACATCTTGGCGCGTCGCTGACTGTGGTCCCGATGAAGGGATGGCAGCGCGGGGACTGGTACGATTCCACCTCGCTGATGTGGGTGAACCCATCGCCCAATCTGCGCACTCTGGACGAAGCTACGATGTACCCCGGACTTGGAACGATCGAGTCGTCCAATATCTCCGTGGGTCGCGGCACCGATACGCCGTTCGCGTGGATTGGCGCGCCTTGGGTCGATGCGACGCAGTTTGCAGCCGCGCTGAATCGTCGCATGATTCCGGGGATTCGCTTCATGCCTGTTCAGTTCATCCCGCAAGCGCCGTATGTGTACGCTGGCCAGGTCTGCCAGGGCGTGCAGTTCATCGTCACCAACCGCAACGAACTGAATGTTCCGGAAGTCGGCATCGAGATCGCGTCGATGTTGTACAAACTGTATCCAACGCAGTACCGCCTGGATTCGATCGCGCCGCTGCTGGCGAATCAAGCCACGCTGAAAGCGCTGGAAGATCACGTGGACCCGCAAACCATCGCCGATTCATGGCGGGACGGTATTGAGCAGTTCAAGGAACGTCGCAAGGCGTACTTGATTTACACGAGTCCGTAGGCGATGGGCTGGCAGCGATTGCGTGCTTGCGGCTGGAGACGATCCCGGTAAGGGCTGCCACGCCAATTGCCGCCACCAGAGGAACCACAAGGACCCTGGCCGGGTTGAACATGGCCGCCCAGCTACCGAGCATCGGTCCCGCGATACCGCCTACCAGTCCCACGGCGATAATGGCGCCAAATACAGTTCCGGTTTCGCGAGGGAAGCGATCGCCCGCCATTCCCAGGATGGTAGGGAAGATGGCGGACAGTCCCAAGCCGACGATGCAAAAACCGGTCGCCACGCCGGCAAACATTGCGGAACTCAGCGCAGTGATCGCGCCTGTAACGGTGATGCCGGCGGAGAGCAGGACGGTATTGCGGTCGCCGATCCATTTGAGCCAGAGCACGGCGAACAGACGCCCTGCGCCCATGGAGGCGCTCAAGCCGAGAAGCACCAGTTCCGCCCGCTGCGCGGAGGTATGCAGCAGTTCTTGCGCCACCTTCGCGGCCCACACGAACATGCAGTTTTCATTGCAGGACTCGAAGAACAGCAGCGCGCCAAAAAGCCACACGATGGGTTGATCGAGGACCTTCAGCAGGCTTCCGAGCGGCGTGCTGGCGTGCGTTGGGGCGGGGAATTTCTGAATCAGGACAAACAGAAGGACCAGGGCGGAACTCGCCGCCAGCGCGTAAAGGACGGTCGCGGACGAAAACCTCCCCGTTGTCAGGGACAGGAGCAGAGGGGCCGCCACCGCGCCCAGGCTGAAGGAAAACCCCAGCAGGTTCAGTGCCGCGCCGCGCCCCGATGCGCTCAGGCCTGAAACCAGAGCGTTCGCCGCTGCATTCAGCACGCCTGCTCCCAAGCCGTACACCAGTGCGGCAACCGCCAGCGCAGCAAAACTCGCAAGGGAAGGAATGGATGCGAGCGCGGAGGCAATGAGCGCCAGGGCCACAGCCAATGCAGCCTTCGCGCCCAGCTTGTCCAGGGCCGGACCGACCAGGGCTGTGGCCACCAGGATTCCAAGCAGCGGAAACGAGCCGAGGCTTCCAGAGCGCGCGTTGCCGAACTTGAGGGTAGGAAGAAGGGACCCCATCAGCAGCAGGACGATGCCGAAAACAAACATGCAGGCATTGACCGTCGCAAGCAGACTGGCGCGCCGAATTGTCCTTTCCTTCGCGCTTGGTGATGTCATGGCGCACTCAGTAGTTTCATGGAAGCCCCTTCTTCCCACGGCAGCCAGCTACGAATGGCAAGCGATGTCGAAAGCCATCTTTGCAGTTCCCAGCAGCGCCGCCCGCGCGCCCAGACGGGAACGGACGATCCGCACCTGCTTGCCTGCCAGCGGTTGGGCCCACTGTCGCATGGTCTCTCGCGCGGGGGTCAACAAAAGGTTTCCAGCCGCCGCAACACCGCCCCCGACTACGATCGTCTCTGGGTCAAGGATGCTGACCAGATTGGCCAGAGCGAGACCCAGATATTCTCCCGTTTGCGCGATCAGTTTTTTTGCCACGGGATCGCCCTGACGGGCCAGGTGGACCAGCTCACGCGCAGTGGTCGCGGTTTTTCGGATTCGACTGGCTTCCCTGGCAATTGCGGGCCCAGCCAAGTGCGACTCCAAACAGCCAACGTCTTTATATTGGGGAAGAAAGCGGGACCCCATCGTCATCCAGCCGAGGCAGCCAGCCAGTTCATGAGAACCACGAAGGAGGCGTCCACCGCTGATGATGCCCGCGCCAATTCCAGTGCCGATGGCGAAAAAAATCGCGTCGCGGCAGTTCCGCGCTGCTCCTTGCCAGGCCTCGCCCATGACAAATGCATTGCGGTCGCTCTCGACCAAAGTTGGAAGCGCAAAATGCGCGCTGAGGCGCTCGCCCAAGGGCATGCGTTTCCAGCCAGGAAGATTGGGCGCCCACACGCTGCCGTCGGCATAGGCAAGGCCGGGCACATCGACTCCCAGCGCACAGACGCCTGGTCGCGGGAGTTGATGGAGAATGTCGATGACGGCGGCAACGACAGCCTCGCCACCGTCGCGCGGTGTTGGGGCCACGCGGCGGTGCGTAATTGTGCCTGAAATGTCCACGCGTGCCGCCGCAATCTTTGTGCCTCCAAGATCGACCGCCAGCGCGAATGGTCCCACGGTTTCTCCTTCACCATGCCCAGCCCGGCTCGGCGCGCGGGCCACAATTGTCATTTTCTGTCCAATCGGACGATCCAGATAGCGCTGGGCGCGAGGTTTTTCTGGAGTACGGTCTCTTCGTCATTCGTCGCAGCCTGGATTGCGGGTGAAGACAACTTTTCGTCGCTCACCAGATCGCGCGCTTCTTTTACCTGCCATGGCAGCCGCAGGAAAATCGTGGCGTTGGCGGGACTGGCGGAATGGTTGAACACGAAAATGAATTGTTCGTCCTCGCTGGTGAGCCGGCGAACTTCCACCTTCGACGTTCCCGGGCCGGAGACGCGAACGCGCGGTGCGACCCCCGCTGCGCCGGCCAGCGACACGAGAAATTTCCCGGTCATGGCGTCCTGTTTCTCTTGATACGCCAGGCCAACGAAGGAGCCGACAAGGATCGCCTTTCCCCGGCCAAAAGAGTTTTCGACGATGGCAGGTTGCCCGTCGGAAAAACGCGCCAGCACCGACGCGCCCGCGATTGGCTTCAGGTCCTCTTCAAAAGCTGCGCCGTCGATGGAGTCACCGCTTTTCATGCCGGGCAATACCGTGGACGGCTGAAGAATCAGGTGCGGTTCGGCTTCAGGATGCATTGAGGTCTCATGGGCGCCAAACACCTGGTCCAGGCCGAAACCGGGAATCACCGGACTCGCGTATCCTCGCTCGTCATTCCAGGCGAGGCGAGCTTCGGCGACCGCAGTCCCTCCGTTGGCAACGTACTGTCTCACTGCATCGGCGACGCGGCTGGAAAGCATGACCGGATACGGCAGGAAGACGATTTTATACGGGCGCATGTCTTCGCTTGTCAGCGTTGGAGCGTTCAGGAAATCGACGGGAATCTGAATTTTCCAGAATGCGCGATAAACGCCGTATAGCGAATCGCGCTCTGCGTTCCCAAGCGTCGCGTTGGACGGTTCTGTGCCGCCCACCATATACGAAAGACGATCGTAGAGAATGGCGACATGGGCAGTGGCCGGTTGCGCGCGGTCGATTCCCGCAGCGTTCCGTTCAACGACGCGCGCCACTTCTCCCGCAGTCTTGGCCCGATCGGTAATCGAGCCGTCGAGATTGACCAGGCCATAGCCCCCCGATTCGTAGCCGGAGCTCATCGGGTACCACGCATATACGGCAACTTCCCGAGCGCCGTGCGCGATGACCTGCCACAGCCAGAACTGCTCGTTCTGTGCCGTTACAGGTTGGGCGATTCTCATGCCGCTGACGCCCTGGCCGGCCTGCAGCTCGCCAATCCAGAAGCCCTTGCCATAGCTGTGACCCGCGGAACGAATAAAGTCCAGCCCGGAGGCCAGCATCCAGTCCGGCCACATATGCACCATATTCGGATAGATTGAAGTGCCAAAGAAATCCGCCGTCTTCGACATTTTCCAGTCGTCCGGCTGGCCGTAGCCATCCGTGGGAGAAGTGAAAAGTCCGGGATCGTCGGCATGGCTGGTAATTGGATGACTGGCATCGGCGCTGCGAATGGCCGCCACGCGCGTGTGCAGGTCTTCCGCCAGCTTGTCATCGATGAAGGCCCGCCAATCCAGATAGTCCGCGTAGGAAAGGATGGTGGAAAATTGCGGCGGCGTTACCTGGTCCCAGGTCGTAAAGCGCCGGTACCAAGCGGCATTCAACGCATCGAGGGTCCTGTATTTTGCCCGCAGCCATTCGCGGAACCGCTGCTGGCTGTAGCGGCAATAGCAGAACTCCGGGTCCTTCAAATAAGAAATTTCCGCCCAGTTGACGATGTGGGGCTCGCTCCACACGTCCCATCCGTACAGAGCGGGGAACTGGTTGGCGTCCTTGGAAAGAGCTGCGTAGAATTCCACCATTTTCTCCCGCACGGCCCGGTCATCGACGCAATATCCGGGGGCGGATTGCGAGGCAATTACCGCGCCGCTCCGATCGACGAAGCGAGCGTCCGGAAAATGCGCGCCGACCCAGTCCGGCGCGGAGTCCATATAAATCTGCACAATCACGCGCAGACCGCGCAGGCGCGCCAGCTTCATCAGCAAGTTCAGGTTTTTGAAATCGAAAACGCCGGGCTCGGGCTCCGCGGTGGACCAGTCGATCCAGGTCTTCACCGTGTTGAAACCCATCGATTTGATCTGGTCGAGATCCTTGCCCCACTGCTGGTCGGAATCGGGCTCCACTGGCCCAAGCATCGGAGCGCGCGCCTTGCCTCCGCTATACCAGACAGCCATGGGGAAAAATGCACTGGAGCCGAGAGCAGCGTTCGTGACCGCTGGAACCGTCGCGCTTTCAGGGGCGGGCTCGCCGAGCGAAACCCCTGCCATGAGCAACAGCGCGAGACATGCGGCGAAAACACGATTCATTGATGTCCCCAGATTGACAGCCCAGGAATTGATTCGTTCCTTGCCATCGATTCGTTCCACATGAACGATGCGGTCAGCTCTAGCGGCCCCGAACGAAGCGTTCATACTCGCGGAAGACGTTTTGATTGTGGTCCGCGGGCAGCCCGACGTTGGGAGAGACAAAGGTGGAAGGCTTCGCTCCGGACTTTACGAGTCGCACGCCCGTTTCCGCCACGATCGCCATGGCAATGGAGACGACGGCGACGGTGGATCCTGCGGCGAACCTTTCCTTCATCCCTTCCACGCTCACTAAAGCGTCTTCCGGCGGCACGCAATTGTCGATCGCAATGTCCGAAGCATCGGCCAGGTCTTTGCCGCTGGAATGCGTGGGCTTCGCCTGCCGGTGGTTTTGATGGGAAGAGACGGAAACCACAGTCAAATCTTTTTTCTTGGCCTCGATCGCCATCTCAACCGGCGCGGCGTTCATGCCGCCATGAGAAAAGATCAGGATGGAGTCGCGGGCCTCCAACCGATAACTCTGCAGCACCACGGAAACATAGCCCTCTGTCCTCTCCAGCCAGAGCAGTTCTCTTGCTCCGCCGGGTCCGACGACGTTGAACCACATCAGGCGCGGATCGAGGATCGGCTGAAATCCTACAAAACTGCCGTAGCGAGGGAAAATGTCCAGAACGGGAATGACGGAGTGTCCGCTTCCAAAAAGATAGACTTTGCCGCCAGCCTGAATAGAGCGGGCAAAGATCGCCGCCGCGTCCTCGATCTTTTTCGTTTGCGTTCGCCGGATCGTCGCGACGGTCTCTTCTGCGTAAGTCAAGTATTTTTCAGCGGACATTTCACTTTTCTCCTAAGACTCAGGTTGCATCAATTTTGTACCATTGAAAACAATTTAAATCAACTAGTCTTCTAGATGTATTGGCGAACCGTCTCTTGCTGCTGGAAGCTGAAGTGGTAGATCTCCGGCAGGGCGTGCCTGACGAGCGAGGTGTTGGGCCCGATGCTCGCGGGTGAGGCATTCGTCGTGCGCCCCGTTCTGGTGCTACTCTGGTTTTTTCTCGCTAGAGAAGCCTTCGCAACTTTAAAAGAAGCCGTCTGTTGCATTCGCGGTCGTTGAAAGGGTTGCGGAAGCAGTCGGGAAATCCGTGGAATCTATGAGAAATATTGTATTACGCGTTCGATGGTCATTCCTGGCGCTGCCGGTGTTCTTGCTGGCGTCTTTGGCGGCGCTGGCGCAGGGGGCACGCTTCGTCGTCTCCGTGCCGGTCGCCAACATGTTCTCCGCCCCGTCCGCCAATGTCGATGTGGTTTCGCAAGCGATATTTTCCACCAATGTTGACGAGCTTGCGGAGCAACCGGGATGGGTGAAAATCCGCACTCCGGAGGACGGATATACCGGCTGGGTTTCCAGCGCCGACATAATTGAACTTCACGGAAGCGCGGGCTATGCCACCACCGGCGAGGTTGCCGAGGTAGAAGAGCTGCGCTCCCATCTCTATCCCGATCCAGATGTCACCACCCATGCGCCGTTGCTGACGTTGCCGTTTGAAGCGCGGCTGGAAGTGGCGCAGGAAAAACCTGGCGGACGCTGGCTGCAAGTGGACTTGCCCGACGGACGCACAGCTTGGGTGCAACGCGGAGATGTCGCTCTCAGCGCCAACGGAGGCGCCGATCTGAAGCCCCACATGAGTGTCCCGCAGATGACGCAGTTCAGCCGCCGCTTTCTGGGCCTTCCCTATACTTGGGGCGGCAGTTCCAGTTTTGGCTACGATTGCTCCGGCTTTGTGCAAATGCTGATGCGGCAGCGAGGCTACCTGATTCCGCGCGATGCCGATGTCCAGGCCGCGTGGAGCGGCTTCGAACCGGTCAAGGTCTCGGCGCTGCGCGCCGGCGATGTGCTCTTCTTTGGCGGCGACGGCAAAATTACGCACACCGGAATGTACATCGGGGACGGGAAATTCATCCAGGCAACCACGCACGATCATCCAGTGATTCAAATCAGTCCGCTGGACGCATATTGGCGCAAATTGCTGGTGGTCGAGCGGAGAGTGAAACCATGAATCGTCGCAGTGTATTGAAGAGCGCGGGCTGGGCTGCATGGTTTCCAGTTCGGGCAGCATCACGGCGGCAGCCCATCGTTCTCCGCTGGTGGACGACGCCGATCTGGACGGCAACCTTCCTGTCGCGAACGGTCCTTATCGGGGCGTCACGGTAAAAGAGGGCAAGCCGGTTCTTCCGGACAGTCCCCGACTTGCTGCCCGCATAGCGGAGCGATGTGTGGTGCGCGGATCGTGTTTCGTCCACTAGGATTGCCATCTCTCTTTCGGAGCCTTGTCCTTATGCCAAGTATCGCGCGCTTTACTTGTGCTGCCATTGTTTTCTCGCTGGCGTCCTCGCTTGCTATTGTTGCGCAACCCACGCCAGCCGCATTCACGCTGCAACAGGCGATGAGCGCGCCGTTCAACTCCAACCTGATCGCGGCGCCCGCGGGAAACAAGTTCGCGTGGCTTTCGAATGTGGAAGGAAGGCGGAATATCTGGATCGCTGTACCAACGAACAGCGGCGGCGGATATGCATCGCGCCAAATCACAAACTATACGCAGGATGATGGGCAGGACATCACGGACTTGCATTGGTCCCCGGATGCGGAATCCATTGTCTACGTTCGTGGCAGCGATCCTGACAATCCCCAAAAAATGTCTGCGAATCCTGCGCTTCTTCCGCAAGGCGTGCAGCAGGACGTGTGGCTTGTTTCGCTGGATGGCAGCGCGCCGCGAAAACTTGGCCCTGGCAATTCGCCCGCTTTTTCGACCCAGGGCGATGCCGTGGCGTGGGTGCTGGATGGACAGATCTGGTTCCTGAATCTAAAGGACCGCAGCGCGCAACCAATGCAACTGCTGCATACACTTGGCGCCAGCGGCACATTGCGGTGGTCGCCGGATGGCAAAGCCCTCGCCTTCGTCAGCGATCGCGCCAGCCACAGCTTTATCGGCGTCTACTCCTTTCCGACCAATACGCTCGTCTATCTCGATCCCGGCTCCGATCATGACCGCTACCCCATGTGG
>JAJYVR010000053.1:0-733 GCA_021791935.1 Acidobacteriota bacterium | reverse complement strand
GCATTCCGTACTTTAAGGAAGAAAATTTCGACGGGCCGCATCGTATTGGACAGCCGTGGTCCATCCGGGTTGCGGATATCGCCACTGGCAACGGTCATCCAATCTGGAAGGCGAATCCGGGTTCCGGCAGTGTTTTCCACGAGATTGTTGGCGACCATCAGGTGTTCTGGGGCGCGGACGGCCATCTCGTTTTCCCCTGGGAAAAAGACGGCTGGACTCATCTCTACACCGTTCCCGTGCAGGGAGGGCCCGCCACGCTGCTGACGCCCGGCGACTTTATTGTGGAGGATGTTTCGCTCAGTCCCGACCGCAGGACCATCGTCTACTCTTCCAATCAAAATGACATCGACCGCCGTCACGTCTGGAAGGTTTCTGTTGCAGGTGGCAGTCCGGAGCAACTGACGCGCGGTACTGGCATCGAAACCGCGCCAGTCGTCGCCAGCGACAATCGCACCGTCGCCGTCCTGCGTTCGGACGCGCGCATTCCCATCCGTCCGGCCGTCGTCGCCATCTCTGGGCAGGTTCGCGACCTTGCGCCGCAAACCATCCCATCAAGTTTTCCTGCGGCGAGCATGGTCACACCGCAGCCCGTGATTTTCAACGCGACAGACGGAATGCGAATTCATGGCCAGTTGTTTCTTCCCGCAGGCGTCGCCAATTGTGTCCGTCATCCCGCGGTGGTCTTTGTCCATGGTGGCTCCCAACGCCAGATGCTGCTGGGCTGGCATGACAT
>JAJYVR010000052.1 GCA_021791935.1 Acidobacteriota bacterium | reverse complement strand
GCGAAACACCTTGCCGGATGGATTGCAGGGTGTATTGATGACGATGGCGCGTGTCCGTGCCGTGATCGAACGTTCCAGGCGGTCAGGATCGAGGCCCCAGTCCGGAGCGTCCAACTGGACGGTGACTGGCGTCAGCCGCTGCGACTGCAGCATATCGCGATGGTAGCCGTAGTAGGGCTCAAACAACAGAACTTCGTCCCCAGGGTTGAAAAGCGCCATACAGGCGGCCAGATATGCGCCAGTCGCGCCGGAGGTGACCAGGATTCCCGATTCCGGGTCGATGGCGAGGCCGTTATAGTCGGCCAACTTTTGAGCGATTTCGAATCGCAGCTTGAAAATGCCATCCAGACGGGTGTAGATATTGTGTCCATTGCGGATGGCGGCGATGGCGGCCTCGACTACTGGCGGCGGAGGGTCGATGTCGCAAACGCCCTGGGCCAGGTTGATCCCATGGACCCGATCGCATTCCACGGACATGGCGCGGATTTCCGATTGCAGAATGTCCGCGGAAATTTCGTTGAGCGCGAGTTTTGAAGGAACAATAGGGTTGCGCGTCATCGCTCGGATCGACAAGAACTTTTGCAGTGTATCCAGTTTTGCCTATGTCTGGCCACTCGACAGGGAGGGGTTGTCATGGCCGCAAGGAAACACTCAACATTTACCGTGATTTGGGAGCAAATTCATCGTATTTTCACGCGGATACTCTACAAAGAGACGTGCCTCCGAAAAGCACAAGGGCGGCCTGAAATTCTGGCGCTCGTATCTTTCGATCTCGATAGTTTGAGGGGCTCTCCATGATTCGTCGACTTCTTGCGTTGGTTCTCATTGCGACCGCAAGTGTGTTTGCGCAGCAGATTTCGCTCACCGGGGCAGGATCCACGTTTGCCAATCCGCTCTATTCCAGTTGGTCCGGCCACTACCACGCGATCCATCCCAATGTGGAGATCAATTATCAGTCCATCGGTTCCGGCGGCGGAATCCGCCAGTTGATTGCGGGAACGGTGGATTTTGGCGCCACCGATGGTCCGATGACCAATGAGCAACTGGCCGAAGTACAGCAAAAACGTGGAACAGCCGTCCTGCATTTCCCGACGGCGCTGGGCGCAGACCTACCCTCCTACAACATTCCCGGCGTCACCGCCACGTTGAAATTTACCCCAGCCGCGTTGGCGGGCATTTATCTTGGGAAAATCACCAAATGGAACGATCCGGCAATCCAAGGCCCGAATCCCGGAGTCAAGCTGCCGGGGAGCAACATTGTTGTGATTCACCGTTCCGACGGCTCCGGCACCACCTATTGCTGGGTCGATTATTTGTCGAAGGTGAGTCCGGAGTGGAAGAACAAAATTGGCGTGGGAACATCGGTGAACTGGCCGGTTGGACTGGGCGGAAAAGGGAATGAAGGCGTGGCCGGTCTGATTCGGCGCATTCCCAACTCGATCGGCTACATTGAGCTGATCTATGCCATCCAGAACCACATCCTCTACGGCGAGGTCAAGAACAGCTCCGGCAATTTTATTGAGGCGGACTTGAAATCGGTGACGGCCGCCGCTGCCGGGGCCACCAAGACGATGCCGGCGGACTTCCGCGTTTCCATTGCCAATGCTCCGGGCGCGGATGCCTACCCCATCTCCACCTATACCTGGCTGTTGATTCCGGAAAAAATGAGCGATATGACAAAGGCGAAGGCGCTTAAGGCGTTTCTGCGCTGGGGCCTGACCGATGGTCAGCAATATACTCAGCCCTTGGCGTATGCTCCTTTGCCGGCAGCCGTCGTGCAGAAGGAACTGTTGCAAATGAAGAAGCTGCAATACTAGGGTTGCAGCATTGCCAGGAGCCATCGATGGCCAACACTGTACTTGCAACCCCTGAGGTCCCGTTTGAATCCAGGGGATTGGATAAGAAACAGACATGGTGGGAACGCCTGCGGAAGGGGGATGAGGTCGTCCATCTCATCACCCTGGCGGGCGGCTGGTCGATCCTCGTCATCACCGGGCTTCTGGTGCAGCACCTGTGGGTATACTCGCGACTTTCCCGGCACGCGTTCGGCTGGCATTTTTTGGTCGACAGCACCTGGGATCCGGTCAACGGAGTCTTTGGAGCGTGGCCGTTTGTCTACGGCACCGTGGTGACCTCGTTGCTGGCGCTGGCAATTTCCATTCCCATCGGGCTCGGTGCGGCGATCTTTCTGGCGGAACTCGCGCCACGCAAACTCTCCAATGCGCTGACGTTTTTGATTGAATTGCTGGCAGCGGTCCCCAGCGTCATTTACGGGCTGATCGGCATCTTCCTGCTGATCCCGGTGCTGTTCAATGTGGTGCCATATTTTCAGAAATACTTCGGCTGGCTGCCCATCTTTAACGGAACGTTTTATGGCGTCAGCTATTTTTCCGCGTCCATTGTGCTGTCGATTATGGTGGTGCCGTTTATCATTTCCATTTCGCGCGAGGTCCTGATTTCAGTGCCCGTGTCCCAGCGCGAAGCCATGATGGCGCTGGGCGCGACCAAATGGGACGTGACCTGGCGCGCAGTGGTGCCCTACGCGCGGCAGGGCATAATGGGGTCCATTTTTCTGTCGCTGGCGCGTGCGTTGGGAGAAACCATGGCCGTGACCATGGTGATCGGCAACGTGGCCCAGGTGTCCACCTCGCTGATGGCACCCGGCTACACCATTGCCGCGGTGATCGCCAATGAGTTTACCGAAGCGACCGGCGATCTCTACCTGCACGCGTTGATTGAGCTTGGCCTGGTCTTGTTTGTGGTGACGATGATCTTTAACGCGCTGGCGCGGCTGCTGATGCTGACCATGAAGGGGCATGAGGTGGTCGGATGAGCGCTTCCTACCCTCCGCTTTCCCG
The DNA here is from genome assembly GCA_021791935.1 of Acidobacteriota bacterium. Classification (GTDB taxonomy): domain Bacteria; phylum Acidobacteriota; class Terriglobia; order Terriglobales; family Acidobacteriaceae; genus JAKAAZ01. Next base: position 13,353 of record JAJYVR010000052.1, on the reverse strand, counting down.
CAAGATTATCAACGTCGCGATGCTGGCGTTGACCGGTCTCTGCACCCTGCTGGTCCTTGCGGTCCTGCTGACCATTTTGGGTTATTTGTTGTGGAAGGGCGCCAGTTCCCTGAACATTGCGTTCTTTACCAAGATTCCCGCGCCGGTAGGGCAGTCGGGCGGCGGCGTAGAGAACGCCATTGTCGGCACGTTGAAGCTATTGGCCCTGGCCAGTGCCATCGGCGTTCCGATTGGGCTGCTGGGGGGAATTTATCTGTCGGAGTTTGCCGGCGGATGGTCGGCATTTACCATTCGCTACACCACAGATTTGCTGAACGGTGTGCCTTCCGTGGTGATGGGGATTTTTGTCTACACCCTGGTGGTATTGCCGATGCACCATTTTTCCACCATGGCGGGTGGCATCGCTCTTGGTATCATGATGATTCCAATTGCTTTACGGAGCACGGAAGACTTTCTTCGAGCGGTGCCGCGCAGCCTGCGGGAAGGCGGCCTGGCCTTGGGCGCAAGCAAGTCGGAGACCATCTTTACCATCGTCATTCCGGCGGCAATTTACGGCATTATCACTGGAATCATGCTGGATATTGCGCGCGTTGCCGGCGAGACGGCGCCCCTGTTGTTCACCGCCTTTGGCAACCTCTACGACAGTCCTGGCTGGATGCAGCCAACCGCGTCCCTGCCGGTTGTCATCTACAACTACGCCATCTCGCCCTACGATGTGTGGCACCAGCAGGCGTGGGCAGCAGGCTTCGTGCTACTCTCAGGATTGTTGGTGATCAGCGTAGTTTCTCGCATGGTCTTGGCGCGCGGCAAGAAATTATCGCATGGGTAATCGGTAAGCAGTGATGACAACCTCGATGAAGCCATTTGACCTTAGCCAACTTTCCAGGGCCCATGAAGTTCGTTTTTCGTCCGATGAACCCGCCGATGAAAAGTTGCCCTGGCCGCAGTTCACTGTGGCCGACCTCAATTTCTTTTATGGTTCCCACCAGGCATTGAGGGGGATCGATCTGATCGTCCCCAACAAGCGCGTCATGGCGTTTATTGGCCCCTCGGGTTGCGGCAAAACAACCCTTCTGCGGACCTTCAACCGGATGAATGAAACCATACCGGGCACGCGGGTCGAGGGCAGCATTCGCCTGGGAGACAAGGACCTTTTCAGTTTTCCGGCGACCCGGTTGCGTCGCGTCGTCGGCATGGTCTTTCAGAAGCCATCCCCGTTTCCAAAATCGATCTTCGACAACGTGGCCTATGGTTTGCGCCTCGATCCATCCATCCGGCGCAATGAAATCGCCGATAAAGTGGAGCAAAGCCTTCGCCGGGCTGCCCTTTGGGATGAAGTGAAGGACAAGCTGCATCAGTCCGCGAATGGAATTTCCGGCGGCCAACAGCAGCGGCTTTGCATCGCCCGCGCACTGGCAGTGGAACCGGAAGTGCTGTTGCTGGATGAGCCGTGCTCGGCGCTCGACCCAATCTCCACGGCGAAGATCGAAGACCTGTTGTTTGAGATCAAGAACCTTTGCACCATTGTGATTGTGACCCACAACATGTTGCAGGCGGCGCGTGTCGCCGACTATGTTGGGTTCTTTCTGAACGGGGAATTGGTTGAGCTGAATCGTGCCAAGCAAATCTTTCAGAACCCGGAAATGCAGCAGACCCAGGACTACATCACAGGCCGTTTCGGCTGACCCTGTGCGCGGCTGATAGCCTAGAGGCAATGTCCCCACAGTCCACTCTGGAAGCTCATCGCAATCGTTTTGGCGCCGACGGAATTTCGTATCAGGCGCCCGGCCGGGTCAACCTTATTGGCGAGCACACAGATACGAGCGAAGGCTATGTAATGCCCGCCGCGCTCGACCTGCGGACCGTTTCCGTTCTCAGTCCGCGAAGCGATTCGACCGCCAACATCTACTCCGTCAATTTTGCGGAGCAAGTCAGCCTTGACCTGCAACATCTGCCCGCCCGTCCGCGCGGTCATTGGAGCGACTATCCCACCGGCGTTCTGTGGACGCTGGAGCAGCGGGGAATTCGGCCCGCTGGCTTCGACATGACCCTCTCCGGAAACGTGCCGCTTGGTTCTGGACTGAGTTCCTCGGCCTCGGTGGAAGTGGCGGTCGCCGTCGCAGTTCTCGATCATGCCGGAGCCACCCTACCGAAGCCGGAAATCGCCAAGATCTGCCAGTTTTCTGAGAATCGTTTTGTCGGCGCGCAGAGCGGCATCATGGATCCCTTCACTACCTGTTGCGGTGTCGACCATCATGCGCTGCTGATCGATTGCCGCTCGCTCGATTATGAAGCCTTGCCGCTTTCGAGCGAGGTGCTGCTGGTCATCTGCAATTCCATGGTCAAGCATTCGCTGGCCGGCGGCGGAGAATACAACGCGCGGCGCGCCGAGGTGCAGGCAGGCGTGAGAATTCTTCAACAGCACTGTCCCGACATCCGCGCGTTGCGTGACGTGACCGAGGCGCAATTGCGGCGCTGCAAAAGCGAAATGCCGGAGAATATTTTCCGCCGCTGCCTGCATGTGGTCACGGAAGACGCAAGAGTTTTGCAGGCTGCCGAGGCGCTGCGAAGCGGAGATTTTCCCTGCTTCGGTCGCATCATGCACGAAGCCCATGTCAGCATGAGAGACAACTATGCCGCCAGTTGCGTGGAAACCGATGTGCTGGTGGAATTGGCGGCGCGCCAGCCCGGATGCTTCGGCGCTCGCATTACCGGCGGAGGATTCGGCGGCTGCACCGTCAACCTGGTCGCCGCGGAACACGCGGACAAGTTTATCCACAACGTTCGCGCGGGCTATGAGGAGGCGACTGGGATACAGGCGGAGATTTATCGAAGCCGCGCCTCCGCTGGCGCCGGTCCGCTCCTGGTGGGCCAGGCGTGACCCAGAACGAACTTTACGGTCGCACTATTGAACGACGACCGTGAAGTTTACCGACGCGTTGATCTTGCCAGTGGCCTGATCGGTCCCTGTCACGGTGAAGACGTAGTTCCCCGCCGGAGTGCGAGTGTTTGTACCGCTGCCGCAGCCCAGTGGGGCGAACAATACAATTGCAAAGACAAGAAATAGAAAATTTCTCCGTGTTCTGCCGCTTGCCGGGATGAAGAGGAGCAAGGCGCACGCCAGCAGCGCATACCCGCCTGCTGGAAACGCAGGCCGCCGGTAGCGCAGAGATACCGGCAACGGTTCTCCAGAGGTGGCGATCGTCATGGAGAAGGAAACTGGATTCGGCCCGGTAACGGTCGGGGTAGGCACAGCGGGCCCAGTTTGACCGCAGGACGGTGGGTACATGGTTCCAGATGGATTCTGAGCGAGAGTGCAACCGACGTCGACGGCCCCGGTAAAGCCATTTTGCGGAGTGATGGTGAAGTTGGCCTGATTTACACTGGGGTTCTTGATCGTAATCGTGCTGGCCGGTGCGGCGATCGTGAAGCCGGGAGTACTTGCAGCCTTCGCCGGCATCCAGCAGAGAAAGAAAAATCCGAGCGCAAGAATCGCGGGGAATCTCGGACTGCGTATCTTCGTCATTGGGACCCCCTCTGGACTGGCGAATGTCCATCGTCAGGAGCCATCCGTATTCTAGTCTTCACGAGCATAAGGTCGCGAGGCGAGAGCATTTCTGCTCCCGCCCCTTGAATCGCGCTCCTGCATTCGTTTCTACTTCTACTTCTGCGCCTGCCAGAATCCCGAACCTCGATTGGAATAATCCACCCGCACCGTGTTGATGGAATATTTTCCTACCGGCACTGCGACGTGGCCGCCGGTGACGGACAGCGCAGTGCCTTCCGGTTTCTCCAGCAGATTGGTGACGGTTGCCGCCGAGGCGCCATCGGGAACAGCGATGTTCGCCGTGGTCTGCTTGCCCGCCCACTCATAGAAGCGAAGGACCAGGCTGTTGCCGTCTTCACTCTTTTTCATCGCCGTCAGCACCAGATTGTCCGGTTTGACGGTGACGAAAGAATGCGTGGCGGGCAGCTCGCCGGTATGCGCTTCCACTTGCATGGCGCGCAGCGTGTAATTGAAGGCATAGCCATGCAGCACCGTGTTCGCTTCACGCCATCCACCTGCGTGTGGATAAAGCGAATAGCGAAAATGCTGCGGGCCGCGATCCGCGTTTGGATCGGGCGAAACCGGCGAACGCAGCAACGAAAGCCGCAGCGAATTGCCGATCGCATCGTAGCCATATTTCGAATCGTTGATCAGGCTGAAGCCGTGCTGGCCGTCGCCGAGATCGCCCCATCGCTGCGCGGGAACCTCAAACTTAGCATCCTCCACAGAGTTGTTGCGCGTTGTCGGCCGTTCAATGGTCCCGTAAGGAATCTCAAATGTCGCCTTCGGGCCGCTGGCAGCCAGCGAAAAAGCTGCCTTCAGCAAAATATGAGTTTCGTGCCAATCCACATCGTTGACAATATCGACGCGATCCATGCCGGCATAGAGGATGATGTTCTGCACGAAGGTCGATTTGTCCCAGTGGCGGGTCACGCGGACCGTGCTGCGCACCGGCCCTTTTTCCACCAATTGCACACTGTCGGCGGCGGTAATGTCGGTCTCATGCTTCACAAAGTCGGCATCGATGTTCCACGCGTCGTATTCCTTCGGTTTGTCGACAAAGGCTTCCAGTTGGTTGCCGCACATGTGTGCCGCAATGCTTTCAAAGTGGGTCTGTTTGTCGTAGAGACTATCGATGCAGCCGTTCTTTGGATCGACCACCACACGCAGCACGGAGTTCTCCAGCGTGGTGCCATCCGCTTTCAAGTCGCTGACCGCCTTGCGCGCGCCGGGAACAGCGTGCAGCACCGTGTAGCCGACCGAGGGGACATCCTTCGGCTCCAGCAACAGGCGATAGGTGTGGGTGTTCGCGTCCTCTGAAAGAATTTGCATCAGCACGGGCCTGCCTTGTGCATCCAGCACAGTGATGCCGTTCGGCTCCGCCTGCGGCATTTCCACTTTCACTTTCACAATATCGGTGCGATTCCAACTCAACGGGTTCCATATCACGATAGGAACTCCGGCGCGCGCGTCGGTGTCGATATGGCTGTCAATGTCGGAGAGCGCGTTGTGGGTGGCACCCTTGGCTGTCCAATGCACCACGTTGAACTGCTTCTGCGCATCCTTGTAAATTACGCCGATGCCAGAGCCCGCGGCGAGATCGTGAAAGCCGTTGAACAGTTGCAGCTTCCATGCCGCGTTCAGTTGCTGGCGAGGATAGTCCAGGCCGCCCAGCCACGCCAGCGAGGAATATTTTTCAGCGTTCAGCAGCCATTCCGAGCCATGGCGCAGGTTCCACTTCTGCTTGGCCTGCGTGGTATACACGCCGCGATGAAACTCGAGATAGAGTTCGTCGTTCCAGACGGGAAGACTAATTTCTCCCGCCGGAGCAGCCGACAACTTTGTGTTGCCCGCAGCCAGCGTCTCGTAATTCCAGGTGGGAGCGTCGGCGGTATCGACCCGCTTGGCCATGGTGTCGAAGAAGGTCTGCGACGGCCCAAATTCAAGGTGCGGATAGACCTTGTTCGGCTCCATCCAGCGCATACCGCTGTCCAGCATGTCGCGCGTGGGACCGCCACCATGGTCGCCGATGCCGTACAGATGCATCATTTCCTTCTGCCCAGGATTCAGATCGACGGCGCTCGCCAGATCGCCGGCCATTTTCACGGGTTCAATCCGGTTGACATAATCATGCGGGAAATAAGTCAGGACGCGGCTGCCATCCGGAGATTGCCACCAGAACAATTTCAGCGGAAGCTGATTGGTGTCGTTCCACGCCATCTTCTGGGTGACAAAATAATCGATGCCGGATTTCTTGTAGATTTGCGGCAACTGCCAGTTGTAGCCGAAGGAATCCGGGTTCCAGCCAACCTTCACATCCACTCCCAGGTTCTTCTGGAAGTAGCGCTTCGCCACAAGTATTTGCCGCACCGTCGATTCGCCGTCGGGAAGGTTCAGATCGGGCTCGACCCACATGCCGCCGACCACTTCCCAGCGGCCTTCTTTTACTCGCTGTTGGATCTGCTGGAAAATGTCGGGATACTTGTCCTGCATCCACTCGTAGTATTGCGCTGCGGACTGGGAGTAGGTGTAGTCGGGATATTCATTCATCAACTGCAAGGCGGTCGAAAACGTCCGCTTCACCACGTCCACGGTTTCCGTCCAGGGCCACAGCCAGGCCGCATCGATATGGGCATTGCCGGTCATGTGCACCGTGTATTCCTGGAACGCCGGTCGCAGCGGGTCGAGCTGGACCTGCGCTTTCTGAAGCGACGCGTCGAAGGCGGACTGGTCGCCTTTGTCGAGCGCGGCCAGGTCTACCGAAGTTGCCGCAGTCTCCAGAATTTTTTCCTGTGAGGTCAGGGTGGCGGCATCCGACGTGATTGCAGGAAGCAGATGGGCGGCGGAAATCAACTCATCGCGAAGATTTGCCGGATTGGGACGATCGCCGGAAAAAACTACGCTGAGGTCGGCGGCATGCACATCTTTGTCGTCCTGGGTCGCCAGCAACTTGACGGCAACCAGTACTTTCTCTCCCGGCTTGGCCTTATTGAAGAGAATTTGCTTTTCCAGATTGTCTCCCAGCGCTACGCGGCTGCCGTTGTAGTACAGGATCGTAGGAACGGGGCCGTTGGCGCCGATCCTCATGCTGAACCAAATCTGCGCGCCGCTCAAGTCATAGCCGTTCAGTGTTTTCGGCACCTCCACCCAGCGCCGCAACCAGACCGCTCCATGCGGCGCTGTGAAGGGAAGATGCACCGTTTGCCACCCGCTGGTGTCCAGGTCCGGCCGTTCTCCATGGGCGATGTCGCCGAGATGGTACTGCCAGGTGTGGGCCGGAATGGAATCGAAGGTGCCCAAACGATCGATGACCTGTTTTGCTTGCGGTGAGAAGGCATAGGGCTTGACCTGTCCGGCTTGGGCAAAAATGTTGTGTGTCTGGAAAAGTACGGCGAGTAGAACGATACCGAACGCCAAGGGAAAAATGGAAAATAGACTGCGAGTAGGCTTCAAGATTCACTCCATCGGAGGGGATTTTTCACCGCGTTACAAAAATACACCAAAACTCCATCTTCTACCGGTCCCGGCGGCCGGCGAATCGCCTTCTACTCTCATGCGGACGATTTCTCAACCAGGCAATAATTCGCAGTCAGCAGGACTAGACATATCCAGAACACATTCGCGCCCAATAAATGGAGAATCTGCAACCACGTCGGCTGCTGCAAAAGCACGTCGAAAACTCCAATCAGGTATTGCGCGATCAGCGTCGAAAATACCGCGATTCCAAGTCCGCGCGTCTTCGAGGTCGCACCGTGGCGAAAGGACTGCACCAGCAGCCACGCGATGAAGGCCCCGGCGAGGAACGCGCTTGCGGGGTGAATCCAGCGCAGGCGGAGCAGCAACGGGGCCGCCGGAGAAAAATCCTGACGAACAGCTTCAAGGAGCGAGGACGAAGGGTACATCGTCTCTCCCAGAGCCACCAGCGAGCCGGACACGCCGACCAGCAGCGTTGCTAGAATCCCCAGCGTTGGGAACAGCAGCCCTCCATGACGCAGCGCGGTGGTTATGCGCATGCGGGCATTCGCCAAAAACTCCGCGGTCAAAGCGAGTGCTGCGACGAGTAGCAAAGTATTCGTCAAGTGGCAGGAAAACAAAAAGACGCCGCGAGCTGGGGAAGCGCTATGTGCGGCGACCGTGACCAGCAACGCACCGAGAAGCGCCTCATTCAAGACCAGGAGCAATGCAATGCCAGCCGTCCAACGCGCCAGATGTCCCTTGCGAGTTGCCAGCCACGTCCAAACCAGCAGCGCGAGAATCAGGACCAACGCGCCGCCGCTCATCAGGCGATGCGTGAATTCGACCAGAGTGTGGAATTGCGGCGACTGCGGAATCGCGGCCCCATTGCAGAGCGGCCATTGGTCTCCGCAACCCGCGCCAGACCCGGTTGCGCGTACCGCTCCTCCCCACAGAATGACGAGGACGTTATAGACCAGCACAAACCAGGCAAAACGTCGAAGCGCCAAGGAAACACGCGGCGAATCGAATGTGAGATGCTTGCTCACGGCCCTGCCTGCGGAAGCAACATCGTCGGTGGCGATCGTCCTTGTCATGGGGTTCTCCAGGGGTCGCTGAAACCTTGCGCATCATCCAACCCTGTATTGTAGGCCGCAGAGTGTCGTTACTGCGCCGTAGGTCCGTTCAGCGGGCGGTCTGTCAGCAATTCCTTGTCGGAAAGCTCCTGTACCAGGTACCCGCGATTGTTCAGCAGCGCTTCCAGGTGTTGCCGATAATCCGGCGGAACGAACAAAAACTTGCGCGGTCCGTTGCCCCACATCGCCAGCAACTGTGCGTCGTCCAGGCAAACATGCGGAGCATCGGGATAATCCGATCCCCATAGCAGGGTCGTCTCGCAGTCATTCACCACGTAGGCGCGTCGCTGCGTGTAGAAAATGATGGACGAACCGTACGATTGATCGCCATACAGGATCAGGGTGTCTTGTGGGCTGGCGATGGCATTGATGGTAGTCGCCATCGCCCGGGAGGAAAGCATCGGCTGAAAGCGAACAAAAGCAATGTGCGCCGCAACCAGAAACATGGCGGCTGTCATGGCAGTGGTAAAGGTTGCGCTCAAATGTTGTCGGCGCACGCGCATCCGCCACGCCAGCGTCGGCCCCAGCAACAGCGTCACCGCCGCTAAGATCGCAGGCAGACGCAGGGCAGCGAACGAGGGGCCCGTCAGGTCCATAAAATGGGACATCGAAAGCGAGTATCCGCCGACATCGCGGTGGGCCAGCAACGTGCCGATGTCGGCGACATACGGCAGATGCCGCGAGGACCACAATCCGTAACCCAGCATGGCCGCTGCGCCTGCGCCGACCACGGCAAACAACGCCTGCGCGCCTTCCAGCCAGCGCATCGCCGAGGAACCGCCGGTTGCCGACGCCGTCATCGCATCCGTTTCCAGGCTTGCCAAACCCGCGACCGTCAACAGCAGCAGGGGAAAGTATGCCGGGTAGGTGTAGTACTCCTGGTTGGTGGAAAGCGAGAAAAACAGCAGGATAAAACCGGCATACAACGCCAGCAACAGGGAAGTGTTGCCCCGGAAATCCAGGTGTTTCCAGGTCCGCCAATCGAAGCGGCGGCCTGCGCTGCGCTTTTTATGCCACGCCGCATACAGCGTTGCCGGCCAATAGAGACTCCACGGAAACAGCCAGACAAGATGCAAACCCCAAAAAAGATAGCCGGGAAGCTTGTTGTAATCGTGGGGATAGCGCTTGCCGAGGAAACGCAAAACGTGTTCGTTGATGAAATAGAAATAGAAAAATCCATGCACGTTGCCCGGCGACGGAATGTTGCCGACGGGATGGCCCTGGTCCGGATTGTGCAGCCCGGCCAGAATGTGCCACGGCGCGGCCACCAGCAGAAACAGCGCTGTTCCGGTAAAGAGTCGAAATTCTCGCCAGCGCCGCCATTGTCCCGTCAGCAGAAGGTAGGGAGCCATGCCGCCGAGAAAGAACACTGGCGCGATCAGCCCCTTCGCCAGCATGGCCAGCGCCAGCAGCGCATAGGTGCAGTAGATTCGCGTGGGCTGACGGTCTTCCAGGCCAGTAAGAAACAAATAGAGCGCCAGCGCGATCAGCAGGGTCAGGATGGATTCGGGAATAAAATAGCGAGTAAATAAGAATGTGCCAATGGAGGTGAGGAATGCCAGCGCGGCATAGAACCCGGCCCGTTCCGAGTATGCGCGGCGGCCCCATAGCAACGCCAAAATCGCACAGCCCAATACCGCCAGCGCCTCCGGCAAATGTGTCGCGAAGGCATTGAAACCGAAAATTCGATAAGCGATTGCGACCAGCCAGTACGGCAGCGGAGGTTTCTCCAGGTAGCGAATTCCATCCACCATCAGAGTGACAATATGCCCGGTCAACGCCATGTGCTGGGCCGCCTGCGCGTGGGTGGCATCGGCGTCATCGAGAAGAGAAGGCGTAAACAAAGCGGCAAAATAAACGGCCAGGAAGACGGTGAGAATCAAAATCCACTCGGCGCGACGCGAGAGCGGGAAGCCGGTTGCCGATTCGGTTGCCTCAACCGCGGCGAGTGGAAGCGGATGGGAAGGATTCAAAGGTCGCATGCGCATATATGGAGAAGCAAACTTAGAATAGCAGTCCGATCTTCGCCACTTTTTTCGCGATTCGTGGCATCCTGCCAATGTGGGTACTGTTCGAGCACAGGAAATGACGACATACGCGGCTGTCGATATCGGGTCGAACTCCGTTCGGCTGAAGATTGCAGCGGTACACAACCACCGGCTGAAAACGCTGCATGAAGATCGCGAGATCACGCGGCTGGGCGAGAGCGTCTTTGAAAGCGGAGTGGTTTCGCCGGAATCCATGGCGACTACGATTCGCGCATTGCGGCGCTTTCACCGCGCCGTTCAGTCGCATGCCGTCGACAAGCTGCGAGTGGTGGCGACCAGCGCCATCCGCGACGCGCGCAATCAGCAGGCGTTTCTGGCATGGGTGCATTCCGCTACCGGCTGGAAAGTGGAGATCATTTCCGGCCTGGAAGAAGGCCGCCTGATCCATCTAGGCGTTGTCTCCAACGAGCCTGCGGCTCGCGGACGCTGTCTGTTGGTCGACTTGGGCGGCGGCAGTTGCGAAATCACTTTTTCCGAACATAGCGCGATTCGGCAGATCGTCAGCCTTCCTCTGGGCGCGGTTCGACTTACGCGAGAATTTCTTCGCCATGATCCGCCCACCGCGGAGGAAATCGGGCGCATGCAAGGCTGGATCCGGCGAGAACTGCATCGCGCCGAACAGCAGATCGGATGCGAACGGGTCAGCGTATTTGCGACCTCCGGGACGGCAGCGGCGCTGGCGGGTGCTGCTCGAGCTGCCGTCAAGTCCAGCTTCAAGCCCGACGCAAAGCCGGGCGTTCGCGCCTGGGACCGGACCCCAACAGCAGCGGTCCGCAAGCTGGCCGACAAACTGAAACGGATGTCCGTGTCGCAGCGCGGCATGATTCGTGGAATAGGACCGAGGCGATCGGAGATCGTCGTCGCCGGCGCATATGTCTATGCGGACCTGCTGGAACGCTTTCATCTGCCCGGCTTCCGCTACTCCCCCATGGGCTTGCGCGACGGCATCCTGGCGCTGATGCTGGCGGAAGGCGACACGCGGACCTCCGCGCATCAACACTTTGAGCAGGAGAGGTGGGCCAGCGTTCTGGAACTCTGTCGCCATTACGGGATCGACCCCAAGCGGCAGGAACCGGTGGTTCAAAATGCGACCCAGTTGTTTGAGGATTTGAAAAGCGTCCATCGCTTATCGGCGGACTACAAGGTTTGGCTGCAAGCAGCGGCCATGATGCACTCGGTGGGCAAATTCATGAACTACCAGGGCCATCATCGTCACACCCAGTACATCATCGCCAACTCGGAACTGTACGGGTTCACTCCGGAGCAGCGCCTGATCGTCTCCGCCATCGCTCGCTATCTGGGAAAGTCCAGGCCAATGCCGGCGGACCGGGTGTTGCGCTTCATCCCTGTGGAGCAGCACACCAGTGTGCGACAGGCGGCCGTGTTGCTGCGAATGGCGGTGGCATTGCATCAGGACCAATCCAGTAGCGTGCCGCGTTTTCGTACCCGCGCGACCACGAAGAGAGTCTCCATCACGCTGCTGCCGGGGCGAAAAGGCGCCGACTTGGAATTGTGGGCCTTGCGAAAAGAAGCCGACTATTTTCGCGAGGTCTTCGCGCGCGATCTCTTCGTGTCTTTGGATTGAATCGCCCGCAGCAGGCGGGGATCGAGCAGCCATTGCAACTTGGCCGATCCACGCTGCAATGTAAGCGCAGCGATGGCGCCCTTGCGCACGCGAGCGATGGGGCTGGTCGCGGAAGGGGACAGCAAGCGGTTCAAATACACGGGCAAATTGGGATTGTGGCCCACCAGCAGGACTTCTTCCTGTTCCGCCACGCTGTCGAGAAGGCGCTGAAAATCGTTCCACGTCCCGTCCGGCGCCAGGGCCTGCGATAGCTGGATCTTTTTTTCATAGCCGGTTTCCGTTCCCACCAGCGCGGCCGTCTGCAACGCGCGTTTCAAGGGGCTGGAGACGACCGAATCGAATTGGACCTTCAAAGAGTTCAGCGCCCGGCCGAGCAGGATGCACTGCTGTTTTCCTTCTTTGTCCAGCGGGCGCTTGCGGTCGAGCACCGGGTTCATTTTCCGTTGACCGGCGCTGCCATGGCGCAATAAATATAAATTCATGTCCCGTCCTAATCGTTCAATTTTTGTCGCATTCGTTCGGCTGGCGAGGGAAAGTCGTGACATCCGATGCGGCGGCCGAGAAATGTGAAGAATCCGGCGGCACTACAAACTTGGATGCTGAAACTGCAAAGGCGTCGCACATGGATGCCGCGGAAACAGGCGTCTTCGGAACATGCGGAATTGTAGCAACCCGTTGCCTTCACAAGCCAGTGGAAAGACTAATCCGGGCGCCGCTCCCACAGTTCCGCGGTCAGGATCCCACCCAGATACCCTGCGTCTTCGCGCCGATGAAATCCGTGATCGCGGAAGACTTTGGCGTAGTTCGGGATGCGATGGACGCGCAGCCTTGTAATGATGGCGAAAGCAAAATAAAGAGAACGAATCAACATCCGTGCGGTCGCTCTCCGCAAGCCCTTTTCAGGGACAGAAAATTCCGAGACCAGCCAGATCGCGTCTGTAGTCAAGGACGGCAGCAGGCGCTCGACCAGAGCGGAAACATCGTCGTCCGTCAGGCAGTCGAGAAAAAAATGGGAGACAACCAGATCGTACCTTCCCCCATTCGACGTGAATCGGCGAAGATCGGCCTGGATCGTATGCAGTCGAACGTCCGCATCGGGGCAGCAACTTTGCGCTCGCCCTTGAAGGGCCGCCAGCATGGCCGCGCTCGCATCGACTGCATCCGCGTGGACGGCAGGGTTTGCAGCCAAGAGGCGCGCAGTAAAGCGGCCATCTCCATCGCCGAGCACCAGCGCGTGGCGCGCCTGGACACACCGGGATAGAAACTGGAACCGGCACCGCTCCAGCATGGGCCCAAAGCTGCAATATTCCATCCAGCGATAGATGTGGGCCAGGGAATCGAAATTGGGAGTGTCGGGAGCCATCGTGCGAATGTCTGGAAGGTACCGCGTTTACCGCATGTGCAGAAAGAATACGAGCGGTGTCAGCAAGGCCCCGTCGGCGAGGATGCGCAAGAAAAGAGCACTGAACCGCTGTGTGTGCCGAGTCAGCGCGAGGAACAAAAGCGAACTGGCGGCGACGGCGGCAAACAGAGGCCAGACCGTTCTTGTCGCGGGAATGCACGCGAGCGAAAAAGCCAATGCTC
>JAJYVR010000299.1 GCA_021791935.1 Acidobacteriota bacterium | reverse complement strand
CCACGCGACCCGGGATGCCGGACTTGTCGCGCTTGAAGTCGATCAGGCGCAGCTTGCGCTTGTGGCCACCCCCGTGGTGGCGAATCGTCAAATCGCCCGTGTTGCGACGTCCGCCCGTGCGCTTGCGGACCGACGTCAGCGGCTTATAGGGGCGATCGGTCGTCAGGTCGTCGTTGACCACCGTGGAGGTGAAACGCAGGCTCGGAGTGATCGGTCGGTATGTCTTGATCGGCATCGGCTATTCTCTTCTTTTGACATTGGCCCCGACTTGCGAGACCAGCGCCACATTTAAATCTTTTTCGCCTACGGATGCTGGGGGTCCTAAGACGTGTTCTTTGCGGCTAGGGTGGGACAGCATGAATCCCGCGCCAGCATCAGTCAAACTTCCTTACAAACTGTTGATATACTCCGGCATCTTCTGGCCCGGCTTCAGGCGCACATACGCCTTCTTCCAGTCCGAACGATAACCGCTGAAGCGTCCCCGCTTGCGTTCTTTCCCCACAAAGTTGGCGGTGCGAACTCCCTCCACCTTCACCTTGAATAACGTCTCGACGGCCTGCTTCACTTCCGTCTTGGTCGCCGACGTGGCCACCTCAAACACCAGCGTCGCTTCGGTTTCCTTCGCGCCCAGTCCCTTTTCCGTAATTATCGGGCGCCGAATCACTTGATAGACATCTGCCATTACGCCACCTCTGCCGCGGCAGCCAGCTTGCGCTTGGACACCGTTTTCTTCAATGCTTCCTGCAACTGCTCCATCGCCGTCACGGAGACGATCGCGCGCTCGTGCTTCAGCAGGTGGTACGGATGCACTTCGTTGCTCAACATCAACTCCACCCCGTGCAGATTGCGCGCGCCCAGCATCAGGTTCTTGTTCAGCGTGGTGCTGCTTTCCACCAGCAGCGCAGTCTTCTTCGCGTCCAGTGCGGTCAACGCCGCGCGGTAGAACTTGGTCTTCGGCTCTTTCAACTCCAGGCTCTCGACCACCGTCAAATGCCCGTCAGCCAGCTTCGCCGCAATCGCGGAGCGCAATGCGCCCAGCAACTTCTTGCGCGGAAACGCATAATCGTGGGAATGCGGCACCGGTCCGTGCACTGTTCCGCCATGCCTCCAAAGAGGCGAGCGGATGGAGGCGACGCGCGCCCGGCCGGTTCCCTTCTGCTTCCACAACTTCTTGCCGGAACCGGAGACCAGCTTGCGATTTTTGGTGGCGTGCGTGCCTTGACGCAGGGCGGCGCGGTAATGCTTCACCGCCTCCCAGATCAAGTCCTCGTTCACCTCGGCCGGCCCGAAAACCTCGTCCGCCAGTTCCAGGGTCCCGACTTTTTTACCACCCAGATCGACTACGTCAATGTTTGCCATGACTCTACGCTCTCTTTAGCTCTTGGCCTCTAGCTCCTAGCCCTCTAGCTTGGAGCTAAAAGCCAGCGGCTGCCCTTCAACTGCTTTCCTATTTCTTCTTGCTTGCCGAAGCCTTCTTCGAAGCCTTCAACGGATCCACTGTGGTCGCGCCGCTGAATCCGCGACGTTCGCGAGGCGGCTGCTTCGCCTTGGTAATCAGAACGTATCCCTCGCGATGGCCTGGGACCGCGCCTTCCAGCATCAGCAGGTTCTCATCCGTATCGATGCCGCGAATGCGAAGATTGCGCACCGTCACGTTATCGACGCCCATGTGGCCCGGCATCCGCATCCCCTTCATCACGCGCGAAGGAAAGGACGATGCGCCGATCGATCCCTGCACCTGGAACATGTGTCCGTGCGACTTCGGCCCGCCGCCAAATCCATGCCGGCGAACAACGCCCGCAAATCCCCGGCCCTTGCTGGCGCCCAGCACATCGACGAATTTCTCGTCCGCAAAAATATCGACCAGCACGCGGTCGCCGGCTTTGCTGCCCGTCGCTTCTTCGCCCTCAGCAACCTTGGCTGCCGCTTCAATTGGAACTTCGCGCAAGATCCGTACCGGCGGGACATTGTTCTTTCCGAAGTGGCCCGCCATTGCCTTGTTGATTTTGGAGCTCTTCACAAATTCAACCAGGCCGATCTGCGCCGCGTCGTAGCCGTCCTTCGCCTGCGTCTTGATCTGCGTAATCACGCACGGACCCACCTGCACCACGGTGATCGGATGGATTTCTCCGTTCTCGTCGAACACCTGCGTCATGCCGATCTTTTTTCCTAACATTCCCGCAACTGCCATCTTTTTCTCCCCTCATCATGCGTGCCATTCAGCCCCGCACTGTAGGTGCTTCTGTCTATCCGCCCGAAGGGCGGCTTTGCCCGCGCGGCCAGCGCTACTTTTCGAAGGCCTTGATTTCCACGTCGACTCCGGCGGGCAGGTCGAGGCGCATCAGCGCGTCCACCGTCTGCTGGGTCGGCTCCAGAATGTCAATCAGCCGCTTGTGGGTGCGAATCTCAAACGCCTCACGAGACTTCTTGTCCACGTGTGGCGACCGTAAGACGCAGTACTTGTTCTTCACCGTCGGCAACGGAATCGGCCCCGCAACCTGCGCGCCCGTGCGCTTGGCCGTGTCCACGATTTCGCCGGTCGAAGTATCCAGCACGCGATAGTCGTACGCCTTCAGGCGGATGCGAATTCTTTGTCCAACCATAATTAATCTCTTCCTTCAATCCATCTGCAACATCAGGTGCCGGGTGCCCCAGGTGCGCGAAGCTCACCTGGGTTCTGTTTCCCTTACGACTTACTTCAAAATCTCGGCAATGGCGCCGGCGCCGACCGTCCGTCCGCCTTCGCGAATCGCAAACCGCAGGCCCTTCTCCATCGCCACCGGAGTAATCAGCTCAATCTCCAGCGCCA
>JAJYVR010000051.1 GCA_021791935.1 Acidobacteriota bacterium | reverse complement strand
CCACAGCGGCATCGCCCCGCTGACCCCGGAAACGCTGCACTACGGCCTGGCCGAGGATGTCATCCAGAAGCGCCAGCAGATATTGAACAGCGCCTATGCCCGCAACCCGGAACGCTTTGTCCGGGCCTGTCCTAAACCCCTGCCGCAACCCACCGCGGCATGGATCAACCCGCCGATCACTGCATCGGCGACGGAACAAAGTAGACACTAAACTATGAAGCCACCTGTCTCATACTCGTTGACACGTTCCGGAGTTCGCCGCATAGGGCGCAACCAATTCCACGAATCCAGGCGTTCGCGACTTCTTCTTTTCCGCGATCTCGGCAACGGCTGCAAGACGGCGCTTCAGTCCCATTCAGTCCAGGCGCAGCGAATGAGCCACCGCATTCAGACCATGCCGATGCGCCAGTTCCACCGCCGCCTGCCACAGCGCCTCCGGAATCCTGGCCCGATGCGCATAAGAACTGCGAAACTGCTCCAACCGACGCTGCAACTGCAAAATGAGCTCAGCCACAAGAGTGGCACTCTCACTGGCCGTATCCTTCAATCTCGCCGACCTCAGCGGCTGATTGAAAGGAACAACCCGGCCCACGCGCCGTCACGCAGCCCTGCTGGAAACTCACATATATGCCTGGACGCGCGGGCCTCGAACCCCGCTGCCCATTGGATACGCTGTCTCGACCCTCGTCTTTCCCGGCCTAACATCGTAAAAAAGCCCATTTCATCGAGCTATTTGCCTTTGGACGCAACAGGTGGATGGGTAGCGCGAGCTGTAACTAGATTGCCTCGCAATACAACGATGGAAGCCGGCGGTATTTCGTATTCCGTCGACTTATCGCCGCGCACGATGGATTCTTGAATCGGCCCGTCTGGATCTGCGTAGCCGTCGGTATACAACAAGGGAATCTTATCCAGGGTTTCAGGAATGTGGGATGTATCGGCGCGTCGAAATGCCGGATGCCACTTATACTGTTCGCTTCCAAAGGTGGCAACGTGGACATCGCCAGAAAAATAACCGGCAGTTTTATCTTGCGAGTTATTAAAAACCACCCGGACCTTATGCGCCTGCTCCTGATCGCGATTGACCAACATGACGGACCATTGCCGATCTGGCCGCAACACTGAGTACGCCGTGACCATCGTGTGGCGCGCGCCGTCGTCATAGGTGCCGAAAGCTGGATAGATCGTGTGTTCGCCGCCATCATGTTGGAGCCATTCAAAATTGATCATGCGGCTGGCGAAGTATTGCGACAACGGCTGTTGGATTTGATAGTCCGCATTTACCGTAAACATTCCGAATGTACCCGGAGAATTGTTGCAACCGTTCTCCATTTGCAGCGGGAGATAGTGGAAATAATAGAGGCCTTTTCCTCCCGCATTCAAAAAAGAGCCGACATAGTCGGCCAGCCAAATGCCACCGAAGATGTCCATGTAGGTCTCGGAAGCCGCAGAGGACAGGTTCGACTCTGTGATCAGCCTGGGGACGTTCGTGGGCAAACCATCGTTGCGCCATGTTTGCATAATATTGGCGACTAACTGCGGTTCGTCATACAGACTGCTCCATGCGATTTGGCAAGGACCCAGGGGATAGTGCTCGAAGGAAAAAAAGGCCAGGTCCTGCAAGTGGCCGTGTTGCCTTAGATAGTCTAGAAATCGTCCGAGCCATGAGGCCTTACCATCCGCGGTGGGCCAGTACAGGATGTCGCGATTGACGCCCTCAAAAGAAGGACCGCCCAATTTGACGTTAGGATCGACGCGGTGAATCGCAATCGCAAACTGGATGTACAAAGCTGCAACATCTTCCGGCGCGATGTACTGACCATCGGCTTCTTCCCCCATTTCGACATAGGAGATGGGATAATGACGGGCCTCCAGATACTTGATTTCGGCGGCCGCATTGTCTGGGTTGTCGTAAATCAGCGCAATGGGAACGATCGCCGGAAGTCCCTGGGTGACTCCGCTGGTATAGAAAAGGTCGAATCCCATCTGAGATTCTTTGGCGGTCAATAAGTCCTTGGCAGTGTGCCACGAATCGACAGAGGAAGCCTCGGTGACCGTCTGTTCTTGATCCGCCGTATGGCGAACAACGTCATGGAACTGGCCGTCGGCGCTGGTCGTTCCGGCGTATAACTCGTCGATAGCATAGCCAACACAATTGCGCGGATCGGCGGAACCATGGGTGTCGCATGTATTGGAGGAACGGGTCATCACGATGCGCACATATCTTGCGGGAATCAGTTGGTCCGAAAGATGAACGGTTTCGACTCCTCCCTTTCCGGAGTTGACGACGCCGTCTGGAAACGTTTGCCAGACGCCGCTGGTGGGAAAGTCGAGTGGACTGTCGTATGGAATGGTTCCAGTCCAATATTGAACCGTGTATTGGGTCGCGTATGGGTTCGCCCATGCAATCTTAATGCTGTCGATCAATTGAACGCTGCTGAAGTCCATCATCACCCACTGGGGATGAAGTGAATCGTCTTCGCCCGTAAAACGGCTGGCAAGGTATGGATTACTTTTCCAGTAGGTCGCGGTATCGCCGTCCGTCAATCGCGAGTAGCCGGTGACAGAACCTCCGTCGCGCGTAATTCCACGGTGTGGCAACGCATAGCCGAACGAGTGTCGAATGAATCCGGATGGTTCGGCTGACCCCGTGAAATAACCCTGTTGTTCTTTTGGATCGCTCCATGTTCCGTCCGGATTCCAGTGCCAGGCCTCGATGGCAAGCTCTGTA
The DNA here is from genome assembly GCA_021791935.1 of Acidobacteriota bacterium. GTDB lineage: Bacteria > Acidobacteriota > Terriglobia > Terriglobales > Acidobacteriaceae > JAKAAZ01. The sequence continues at coordinate 13,648 of JAJYVR010000051.1, read as the reverse complement.
TTTTGGCGATAGGTGACCGGTTGCCACCCTGCGGTAAATACGCGGTCCAGAATGGTCTTGTTCATCAACTTATCGATGGCTACGGTTTGAATGCGGTCAATGCCTGCGCCGAGCGTCTGCTTCGGGACAAAGCGGTTTGTCGCATGCGCGGGCGCGATATCCACCTTCACAACCTGTGCAGCCAAAGGCAGGGCAGACAGGCAACAACCGACGAGCAGCAACGATGCGCATTTCAACTTAGTCACGATATCTCCTTCTCAGCCACGGGCACAGGTCTGCGACTGATGTCGGCGTTCGATTTATCGATCCGGCCCGATTGGAATGAACCAATTTTTCCCACCCTAGCCGCAAAAGACGCGGCGAGGATGGGGCGCCCGAATGCAATGCTTTCGGGCCGGATCAATATTACCTTGCTCCCGTGCCGGCGTTTGGCGCGAGCTTCGCGCCCAACGTCACCGTGTTTGTGTTCCAGCCGCTGACGATGACCGAGGCTTGATTTGCCGCCGTCTCTTTGGGAAGCTCGGCAGTTAGATCGCGATGTTCGCCCGGCATCAACTCAACAAAGTCATCATTCCAGAGCAGAGGAAGGATTGGCTTGCCATCCGCGGTAAAACCGCGCACCTCCACTTGAAACGCCAGCGCGCGCGATGGATTTTCAAGATGGACATGCAGGGCATGGTTGGCGGTGGAGAGAGTGGCGCGGACCTGGCTCTTTGGCAGCGCGCGCAGCGCCTGCATGTTGGCGTACGTTATGGCTGGAGTATAGGTGTAACGGGTCTTTGACCAGTCGAACACCGCAAGCTTTGCCGGTATCCAATAGAAATTCCGGCTGACGATTTTGCCCGAAGCGTTCTTCATTTCCAGGCGGACAAAATGTGTCGATTGCTCCGGCTGGAAGATATTGGCGGGTATATCGAGAACACGCTGCGACCCGTCAGCGGCAAGATCCACGGTCTTTGTTCGATGGAAGACTGGCTTCAGATCCAGGTCATACACATCCACCTGCACCTGTAACGACGGCGTCGCGACGGGCAGACTACTGACGGCATAAATGCTGTGATCGTCGTATGAGTACTGCACGTGCAACGGCTCGCAGGCTTTCTTCGTGCCAAAATATCCGCCGCCGGTTTGCAGATAGTAGTCGTATAGATGCCAGATGACGGAGGGCCAAGCATTGTTCAGCATCCATTGGATGACGCCGGTGGATGTGTACTTATTGCGCGTGTAGGCCTCAAACATGGCCCGTTCGCCGTCATAGGTCATGGTCTGCGCAACCCGCGAATATGCATCCATGGAGTCGGGCCAGCCGTAGGTTGCGCGCATGGCATCGTTGAACACATCGACATTCATGAAGTCGCCGCCGCCGGCATGATAGTCCCAAACCGCGCCAATGGGCCAACGGTCTTGCGGAGGGAGAAATTTCACCAGGCTATCGGGCTGGGGAATGGCGGGACCGGGACTGGTTTCCGTATTGAAGGCGAAGGCCCCGCCATGCCTGGTATCGACATACCAGTAGGAGGGGGCGACGTAGTTGTACGGACCGGACATTTTGACGCCGCTGGGGCCGGTGACTGTTGTCGGCTTGGCGGTAGCCGAGGAGATGGTTGGATTCGGCCATTGCGTATCTTTCTCAACGTTCAAATACGCCTGCTCGACATCCGCAGGCGGCGGATTGTCGCTGCCATTCAACCAAACCAGCAGAGAAGCATGATGGCGAAGGCGCAACATCTGCGAGCGCAGGGAAGCATTCGCCACCTGATGATTTTCCGGCGTCCAATTCTTCCAGTGTTCCCACTGGTCGCAGCAACACCAGCCGGCCATGACCAGGATGCCGTTCTCGTCCGTCAGGCGGTAGAACTCATCGCCTTCAAGTTTGGCTTCCTGGCGGATGGTGTTCAGATGCAGGTCCTTTACCATGCGGATTTGCTGGGGCAGATTTTCGTGGTCTTCGCGCATCATCAGGTCCTGCGACCAGCCGCCACCGCGGATCAGAATGGGTTTGCGGTTGATGCGAAAAAGCCGCGCGCCCTTTGCGGTCAGCTCCGATGAAGCCTCGCGAATGCCGACACGGGCCGAGGCAGTGTCGGAGACCCGGCCGTTGCTGACAAAGTGGACTGTCAGTGTTTCAAGCGGATGCGCGCCCATTTCCGCGGGCCACCAGATGGCGGGATGCTTGAGTTTCAACTGCGGAAACTGATCGGGAGAAAAGCTGACACTCTTCGATTCGCCCGCAGCCAATTGAACGGACTGCTGGAATCTCTGGCCCGCAAAGGCGCCGGCCAGCGTTCCCTGAACAGGATGGTCCGTCGCATTTTCCAGTTCGGCAGTGACCGTAACGTCCGCGACGTTCAGGCTTGCATCTTCAAAATGCGTGGCGATGAAGGGAGAACGAACAGCGACAGGGCCGGTCGTTTCCAGATCGACAGGGCCCCAGAGACCCATGTCCTTGTCCGGCGGAGACGGGTTCCAGTCGACCCAGTTGATGCCGAGATCGAGCGGCCCTGGCGCAAATGTTTCGACCGCAATGGTGGCAGACTTTCCGGGAGCGACTGCTTTTGCGATGTCGAGGTTGTAGACGCGGTAGGCCCCGGCAATCTGTTGAGAGTTGGCGACCAACTGGCCGTTGACCCAGATGTTGGCCCGGTAGTTGATCCCGCCAAAATGCAGCCATGTCGTTTTGCCGCGAGAGCTGGCCGGGATTTGAACTTGCTTGCGATACCACCAGGCGCACCGATATGGACTCCCCGCAGGCATCTCCATGTTGGAGAAAAACTTTCCAATGGGATAATTGCCGCCGGGGATTTTACGCAGGTTCATTCCGTAATACGGGTTGGGATAGATGCCGGCGGCCACCTGGGCTGCAAGCACAGTGGTTGGAACTGTGGCCTTGATCCAGCCTTGCGGATGGTACTCCGCGGAAGAAAGTTGAGCGCCATCCGCCTGGATATTGCAACCCGACTGTATCTCCCATCCCTGGCGAAGCGGGACGATTTTGTTTTCCGAGGACTTGCCGGCGCTTTGCGCGAAACAAGGCAAAGACGCGCCAACGCTCAGGAGCGCCAGCAGAAACATGGATTGTATTTGCAAACGAAATTTCATTGCTAGGTGTTCTCCGGGGTAAATCCTACGACGACCTGGGTCAATCTCTAAGCTGCTTGAGCGTTCGATGCGCGGGAACATAGAATCGTTTGAATAATAGCGTTTTAAGCAATTCCGATGTCGCTGTCAAGGAATTTAAATTTTCCCGATTTTTCGGGCCAAAATCCTGCCTGTTGGATGGATGGCAGCCGTCGATTCGCGCTGGACCAGTTCCGGCGGCAGCAGGTCGACGCGGCCCTTTCCCGGCGTGACTTCCCCGCCCTGCTGAATTTCGTTGAGGATCCGTCCCACGGCAATGGAACCCATTCGCTCCATCGGCTGGCGCACGGTTGAAAGGCTGGGGTTGAAAAGCGCGGCATAGGGGACATCGTCGAAACCGAGCACCGAGCAGTCTTCCGGAACACTTCGGCCAAAGTCGCGCAATGCTCGAACGGCGCCGAATGCGGTGAGATCGTCGAAGGCCAGCAGCGCGGTAAAGCCAGGGTCGTGCTGCAACATGGTGGAGGTCAAGGACCGGCCCTCGTCAAAACTCGAGTTGGACTCTGAAGAGCCGGTCAATTCCACCACCCATTTTTTCGGCATCCTGAGCCCGACTTCGGCGGCATAGCGGAGCACACCGTCCCAGCGACGGCTGCTGTCCCACAACTGGCGAGGACCGCGGATGAAAGCAATTTTTCTGTGTCCCAGCGAATACAGGTGTTGCAGCGCGAGATAACCGCCTTGCTCGTTGTTCACCAGGACGGAACCGAGAGGGCCGCTGCGCATCTCCGACCCAACCAGGACCGTCGGCACCCGATGCCGCTCCAGCTCCGACAAGGTCTCAATGTCGATAAACAACCAATTTGCCACGACGATGAGGCCTTCCACGCGGTATTCCAACAGCATGGCCAGGTAGCGCTCGAACTGCTCCCGTTGGTTATGAGCATCGACGATAAAAGGCAGAAATTCTGTGGAATGGAGGCTCTTTTCAATGCCTTGCAGAATGAGCGTGCAGAAGGGGTCGGAGATATCGAAGATCATCACACCGATGGTGTGACTGCGCCGTTTTCGCAAGGACCGTCCGAAGGCATCGGGCCGGTAGTCCAGGCGCTTGGCAACCTCACGGATATGTTCCTTGGTTTTTGCCGCGACGTACCTGGAAATGGGGGCTTCATTCAAAACGATCGAAATCGTTGAGGGGGAGAACCCACTTTCGCGTGCGACATCCGCCAGAGTGGTGCGCGAGAAACTAGTTTTTCCGTCTTTTCGTATCGCCATACATTAAGTGCATACCCAGAGGGAGACCTTTTGCGCGCCGATCGACACATCGATCGCGTGCTTCCACCGCGCGCATCGCAGCCGACATCCATCCGATGGCAGAGTTGCGCATCCAACCATTCGCTCCTCAGCTTCGTTCCGCCTGCCCGATGCGGTAGGTTTGAAATAGGTATATATAAAATACATCATCTTTCAAACGATTCAATGGGAAAGATTGGAACTATTGCTGGGCAAAGATTCCTCCGGTCCCGAGCTTGATCCAGCCCCCACCTCGACGAACGCCGATAACAGGATCGGAAGGATCGCAAGAAAGATAGCTGTTCGCGGAATCGTCCAAGAAAATCACAGTCTATCCGGAGCAGCGCCTCTAAAGTCAGCCGAGGATACATCGTTTTCGGCTACTGCTGTTCCCGATCGGGGTTCACTCTACGCGATCGGACCGCATTCCGAACAGTCCCGTTTGACCTCCATGAAAGAATGCAGATATAAGCGCAGTATAAGTTTGCTCATCGAAGGTCAATCATGATGGAAACTCGAATCAAGACCCTATGCCTGCTAGTTCTTCTCGGTATGCCGCTGCACTCCGCGCATGCACAAGGCACCGTTCCGACTTTCAGTCGCGTCATCGGCGGGAATGCTTACACGCTGGCGGGCCGCGATCCTGCCAAGAGGGGAACGACCGTCATTCCCACCATGCTGGTTTCTGTCACCCTCGCCTTCGATGGCGCGAAGCCCGTTCGGATGGACGCGGGTCCGGATGTATCGCGCATTTTGAAGTCGCCGATCTACTCCCAGTTCGCGTTTTCACCGGGCGTCAAGACGCAATACGCCGATGGATTGCTCCGCTCGACCTTTCCGTCGAATGCGATTGGACGCACGCTGCTTGGCAAGCCGGAGGTAAAACCCGTCACCGTTGCCATTCCTGCGGGGTATGGCTACATCCTGACGTCAAAGAAGAGCGGCAGATCGTTCGCGGTCGTCGACATTGAGTTTCTCGAGAAACAACTCTTCCAGCAAATTCCCCGCCAGGACGGCAAACTCGTCATCGCCGTGACCCATAACACCACGTTCTACACCGATGGCGATGCGACTGTTTGCTGCTCCTGGGGAACGCACGGCGTCGACGCGGCCACGGGAAATTCCTTCGTGCTCGGCTCCTATCTCCACGCCGCTCCTGCGATCGTCGAAGACCGCGACATCCAACCGCTCACCCAGCAACTGGCGGAGTTTATCAACGACCCACTGCACGATCCTCACGCCTATTTCCGCACGCCCGCGGCTGTCGAAAACTTTTTCCCGGCGTGGTTGCGCCCTGGAGGAGGCCGTGGATGCGCCGGCGCCGGTGTCGGCTCCAATTACTTCCTTCTCGAACCCACCAATACGAATTCTAAAAACAGCTTTCCCGTTTCGACACCGTTTGTTGCGCGTACCGGAGGATACAGCTATCACCTGTCGAACGTGGCGACGCTGCACTGGTATCTCGGAACCGCATCGGGCCCAGTAGGCACCTACAGCTTTCCCGACGCTAGAGCGCTGGCAGAACCGGCCCAGCCATGCGCGAACAGAAAACTTCGCGCGGCCAGTCACGCTGGACCCTCCGCAACCCCGGTCCCTTCGAGCGGACCACCGAACGGTCATCGATTGATTGGCTACTGGACCGGCTCCAGCTTCGGTGGCGTGCCGTTCCCGCTGCGTGATGTCTCGCCGCAATGGGACGTCATCATCGTTGCCTTCGCTCCGCCGGATCCCAACGCTCCCGAAGGCACGCTGCAGTTCCACGCGCCTAGCGGCATCACGCCCGATCAGTTGAAGGCTGACATTGCGTATCTCAAAGGGCAAGGCAAGAAGGTGATGCTCTCGCTGGGCGGCGGAGGGAAATATTTCAAGCTGGACGATCCGCAGAACATTCCGAATTTTGTCTCCTCCGTCACCAGCATCGTCTCTGAGTACGGCTTCGACGGAGTTGACATCGACTTTGAATCGCCGTCCCTGGTGCTGGCGCCGGGGGACACGGACTATAAACATCCCACCACGCCATCCGTCGTCAATCTGATCGCGGGTCTGCGCCAACTGCACGATCACTTTGGGCCTACCTTTATGATCAGCCTGGTGCCGGAAGGAACACAAATTCCCGGTGGATATCCCAGCTACGGAGGCCAGTTCGGGTCGTATCTTCCGCTCGTCGAGGGGCTGCGAGACATTCTCTCCTTCGTCGACGTGCAGGACTACAACACGCCGCCGTTGGAAGGGCTGGATGGCGAGATCTATCAGTCCCACTCGGTCGACTATCACGCCGCCATGACCGAGCTGCTGTTGCGCGGCTTCAATGTGGGAGGCAATCCGCGCCAATTTTTCCCGGGAATGCCGGCCAGCAAGGTCGCGGTTGGCTTCCTAACCGGCTACACAACGCCGGAGGTCGTGAGTCAGTCGATGAGCTACATCATCACTGGCAAAGGTCCCGCTGGAACCACTTATAAACTGCGCAAGGGTTCGGGCTATTCCGCTATGATCGGAGCCATGTTCTGGACCATCGATTCCGATCGCAATGACAATTTCAAGTATTCGAACCTGATTGGGCCGCAACTCCACAGCTATCCAAAGGCCAGATAGCAGAATCCTCAAGACCGAGGATTTCGATGAACAAATTACCAGTCGGCCCGATGCGTTCGACCGGCTATAGGACTGGCATCAACGCGGGCCAGCCCGCGGAACGGTGGGAATGATCGTATGTCGAGCCTATTCAATTCTTCGCTTGTGAGATGGTCCTGTTTGATCGTGGTTCTGTTTGCTGGATGCGGAGGAGGAAATTCGCTCTCAACCTCAGCTACCCAGACGGCCACGCCCACTATCGCGATGACTGCGGCACAGAACGGGGCCGTGGTCGTGAGCCTGGTATCCGCGACCTCCGGCGCAACCGTGTACTACACGCTGGACGGTTCGATGCCGACGACTTCCTCGCAAATATATCAAGCCCCGTTCCTGGTGGCCGCGAACCTTACGGTCAATGCCATTGCCACGGCTCCCGGCGATACGGCGAGCAGCGTTGCCAGCCGGAGTTTTACTCCCAACATTCCGTCGGGGACCCTGGTGTGGTCGGACGAGTTCACGAATTCGACGGGCGCCAATGTGCAACCGAATCCACTGGTTTGGACTTACGACTCTGGAAACAGCGGCTTCGGCAACCATGAGCTGGAGAACTACTGCGCATGGGGATCAACTGCCTCTCCCTGCAGCACTGCCAATCCGAATGCTTATGTAGGAACAGATGGGTATCTGCACATTGTGGCGCAGCAGCCTTCGACGGGCGTCTACACTTCGGCGCGGCTGAAGACACAGGGCCTGTTCAGTTTCCAATACGGCCGCTTTGAAGTGCGAGCGCGCGTTCCAGAGGCGCAGGGCTTCTGGCCCGCAGCCTGGTTGATGGGCAACAACATCCTCACCGATCCCTGGCCGGCCTGCGGCGAGCAGGATGTGCTGGAGCGCGTCAACGCGGCAACCGCACCCGACTGGAACCGGGGATCGATTCACGGGCCTGGCTTCATCGGTACCCCATTGGGCACAAACTACAACTTCCCCAGCGGACAAACAGCAGCCGGGTGGCACACCTACGGCATGATCTGGACCAAGGGCAGCGTGAGCTATTACGTGGACGATCCGACCCAGCCTTACGTCACGTACACCACATCAAGCATTTCCGGTTTGAAGGGCGCGGTGTGGCCATTCGACGGCGGGCAAAGCAACTTCATCCTGTTGAACCTGGCCATTGGCGGGGATTATCCAGGCGCCCCGAACGCGAGCACTCCCTTCCCCTCGCAGATGTTAGTGGACTACGTGCGCGTGTACACCAACTAAGCGAGAACGCAGAACGGCGACAGAGTCCGGCCTCAGTCGCTGCCGCCATGACTGCTTTCAACATCTGCGTGGCGCGGCGTTCTGTTAGCTTCTAAAGAGCATTTTCAAGGTTACTGCAATTCGGACTTCGTTCTATCCCACCCTAGCTACGCTAGGATGGGGCACCCATCACAGTACACTATCTGTAAAAATGCCCTTAAGAGCAGCCGCTGGTGCTGCCGCCGCAAGTATGGCACGTGGGCGCATCGCCCATATCGACGAAACCGCGCATGGCGTCGGCGACATGGACCAGACCGCGGTCTTCCATGCGCAGACTGGTTTGGGTTTGACCGTGGCTAGCGTGGATGTCCGGCAGAATTCCGCCTTGCGGGGCCGTGGTTGCCCCCATTCCACGGGCCGGTTGATGCTGCTCCGGCGCGAAGGTCTTTTGGATTTCCGCCGCAGCCGCCTGCGCGGCCAGGCCGGCAAACAGCGGCAACTGCGTTCCGGAAAGAAAACGCAATTGCAGCCAGCGGAAGATGTAATCCATGATGGATTTGGCAAAGCCGATCTCCTCATTGCCGGTCCACCCGGAGGGTTCAAAGCGCAGGTGCGAGAACTTTTCGCAGAGCACCTTGAGCGGCACGCCATGCTGCAGCGACAGTGAAATCGCGGTGGCGAAAGCGTCCATCAAGCCGCTGACGGTCGAGCCTTCCTTTGCCATTTTGATGAAGATTTCGCCCGGCTGGCCGTTGGGATAGAGGCCAACGGTGATATAGCCTTCGTGTCCGGCGATGGAGAATTTATGCGTAAGCGACGGCCGTTCTTCCGGCAGACGATGGCGCACGGTGCGCGGCGGCGCGTTCGGGTCCTGCTGGGTCAACACAACCCCAAGGGCGTTCTGCATGGTAGCGCGCGCCAGCGTCTCCAGGCTCGACGCGGGCAACTGGACCCTCTCCGCCGAATGGGCAGCGAGCTGCGCTACCAGCGGCTCTACGGCAGCGGAATCCATCGGCAACGAAGTGATGGACTGCAACAATTTCTCGGCAACGGCGTCGAGCGCAGAGTTTCCGCCGCTGGAGAGAGAATCCGTTACATTCAGCGGCTGCGTGCCTTTGGAGCCATCGCGATATACGGCGACAGCCTTCAACCCTTGACGCCACGACTCGATGTACGCTTCCGCAATGTCCTCAACACTGGCATTGTTGGGCAGGTTGACCGTTTTTGAGATGGCCCCGGAAATAAACGGCTGGGTCGCGGCCATCATGCGGACATGGCCCATGTAGTGAATGCTGCGCGTGCCCTTTGACGCCTTGAAACTGCAATCGAAGACCGGCAGGTGCTCCGGCTTCAGGCCCGGCGCGCCTTCGATGGTGCCGGTCGCGTCAATGTAGCTGACAATGGCGTCGACATCTTCATTGTTGTAACCCAGCTTGAACAGCGCTGCGGGAACGGTGTTGTTCACGATTTTGATCATGCCGCCGCCGACCAGCTTCTTATATTTGACCAGCGCCAGATCGGGTTCAACGCCGGTGGTGTCGCAGTCCATCATGAAACCGATGGTTCCGGTGGGCGCCAGAACGGTGACCTGGGAATTGCGGTAGCCAAATTTTTCGCCGTGGGCCAGCGCCTTGTCCCAGCAATCGCGGCTGGCGTCGATCAGCTCATCGAGTTGGGGAACATTGAACGGTTCCGGCCCGCCGTGGGAACGGCCAATCTTGTTCACTTCCGCGCGATGCATGCGGATGACATCGAGAAACGGCTCGCGGTTGACGTAGAAACCCGGGCAAGCGCCCCCTTGGCGTTCAATCGACTGGGTCAACGGAGTGGCGGCTGGGAGAGATGCGCACTGCTCGGCAACGCGAGAGGATTGCAGATACGCCTGGCCGCACATAATGGCGGTGAGGCAGGCGGCGAAGTCGCGACCGGCATCGGAGTCGTAGGGCAGACCGAAGGCCATCAACAGCGCCCCCAGGTTGGCGTAGCCAAGCCCCAGCGGGCGATAGTCGTGGGAGTTGCGACCGATCGCTTCCGTGGGGTAGCCCGAGTTGTCCACCAGAATGTCCATGGCCGTGATCAGAATATCGACGGCATGGCGATAGGCTGCAACATCAAATGTGCCTGACGGAGTTACAAATTTCATCAAATTGAAACTGGCAAGGTTACATGCCGAATCGTCGAGGAACATGTACTCCGAGCAGGGATTGGAAGCATTGATGCGGGCAGTGTTCTTGGACGTATGCCACTTGTTGATGGTGGTGTCGTACTGCATGCCGGGATCGCCGCAGTGCCAGGTATTCTCGGCGATCTTGTGCATCAGGTCGCGCGCTTTGTATTTCTTAAAGGGAGCGCCGTCCTTGACGGAACGAGTGGAAAAATCGTCGTCGTCGATTACAGCGCGCATAAACTCGTCGTTCACGCGCACGGAATTGTTGGCGTTCTGAAAGAAGATGGAGGTGAAGGCCTCTGAATCCGGGCCCGATCCATCGTAGCCGGCACGCATCAGCGTCCAGGCCTTGGCTTCTTCTTTCGACTTGCACTCGATGAAATCGACGACATCCGGATGGTCGATGTTCAGGATGACCATCTTTGCGGCGCGGCGCGTCTTGCCGCCGGACTTAATCACGCCGGCGAAGGCGTCAAATCCGCGCATAAAGCTCAACGGACCGCTGGCCACGCCGCCGCCGGAGAGGTTCTCCGTGGAGCCGCGAATGGTGGACAGGTTGGTGCCCGTGCCCGAACCCCACTTGAACAACATGCCTTCGGTCTTGGCCAGGGTCAGGATGGAGTCCAGCGAATCCTTGACGGAGTTGATGAAGCAGGCCGAGCATTGCGGATTGCGATAGCCGGTGGCGGAAAATTCAACCGCGCAGGTGTGCGGATTCCAGTGCCAATTCTGCGCCTCGGAATCCGGCTCCAGCCGGTCGCAGCCCACGTTGAACCATACCGGCGAATTGAAAGCGACCTTTTGATTCAACAGCATACTAGCCAACTCATCATGGAAGATGGCGGCATCTTCGGGCGTACGGAAGTACCCGCCGGCGATGCCCCAGTCCCGAATCGTCTCGGCGACGCGGGAAATCAACTGACGCACGCCGGTCTCGCGCTGCGGTGTATCGATCTGGCCGTGGAGGTACTTGCTGGCGACGATGTTGGTCGCAGTCATCGACCAGTCCGCGGGAACTTCCACGTCCTTCTGCTCGAAAATGCTGTTCCCTTTCGAGTCGACGATAGATGCGGTGCGGAATTCCCACTGGATTTCGTCGTAAGGCGAAACGTCCGGACGACTGAAGAAGCGCTTGCATTGCAGGCCGGTCCCGGTTGCTGCAGAACTGGAACCACTTCTGGAAATCGGGGCGGACTCAACAGCCTTGGCGGCTGCAACGGGCGTTTGTGTCTTGGTTGTTTCGGCCATATTGGCATCTCCTGGTACTGAATTCTGAGCTGGTTTCGACCCCTGCGGAATAGGATGCCGAACCCGCATTTTTCTGTCTCAAGCCTGTTTCTGGCTCCGCGGTTCAAGTGTTACGGGATGAAATCCTGACTTTTACGGCGCACATTCCGGAAAGACAAATTTTTGCATACTGAACCGTTTTAAAGTTCCCGATGGGTCCGTTTTCGGATTCGGTAGCTGCATTCGGCGATTTATTCCACCAAAAGCCCGTAGAGGGAAAGTACCGCTGTCAGTAGCGTCTGTCAAGCCAATACCGCTACTAATTGTGTTACCTTTGCAATTTGTTGCAAGATCGAGACTTGGAAGCCGCGTACATTCCAGACCGGGAGGAAAGATTCCACAAAAGGCCCACGCCGCAAAAGGTGAAGATTCGCCAGAGGGTTCAGTGTAGGATTCTGACCGGCGCGGAGCAAGGCGCAGGAATGGTGCAGATTCGAGAATTGGTTGTGGAAGGGTGGATAAGCGGGGACGAATTGTGGGCAGTTTGGACGGCGAGTCGCCCGAAATTGGATCCTAGCGAACGCGGCCGACCGGCTTTTTCTGCCTGGGTTTCACGCTTTTTTCGGTTGCGAGTTCCAAGCCGGGAGGAGAACTTTGCAGTTCCATCCAGCTATCCAGCAAAGAGCGCTTGAAGCGCCAGCGATTGCCCAATTTAAACGCGGGAATCACGCTTTCCGCTGCGTACTTGTACAGGCTGTCAGAGCTGATGCCCAAGTACTCGGCGGCCTGGCGAATGTCCATGACCTCGCGAGCCTCCCAGGCGCCGCGATTTTCCGACGCCACAGGCTTGGGAGCCGGGAAGGTGAGTGCAGCCCGGCGCTGGTTGGCGCGGGTTGCATTTGCCGCCACTGTCGAAGAGCCGGAAGGGGTGATCTTTCTGCGGATTGAGCCTGCCATATGCTCTCCGAAATCCCCTGAGTCGCCAGCCGCAAAGCCAGCGTGGGACTTTGGTTATAGGCCGTTTTTCTACGGATTTCAACCCATTTCTTTTGGGCTTCTTGGGTGATTGGGCAAAAATAGAGGGCCTGCACGAAAATCTGCGAGAAAACACTACCGGGTGGGGAAGGTCCTCACTCCACCGCTGCAAATTGGGCTGTGGTGGCGCTGATTCCCTTCCCAACGAAACCCTCGGCGCTGAGATGGGATGGTTTTGCGCCAAAGAAAACACGGGGCAAAAGACAACGGCCAACCCATGGAAGGCTGACCGTTGTGCAAAGCGTAAAAACGCGAACCCGATACTACTTCTTGATGACAGCCTGAAGCCCACTGGCCAGATCCAGCAGTTCATCTCCAACGATTCGGTTTTTCGCGATCGCATCGGCCAGCGGAATGTCCGTGATTTCCCTGCCCCGAAGGACGACGATGCGGCCAAACTTTCCCTTGTGCGCCAGATCGATGGCGGCCGATCCGTAGCGGGTGGCGAGCATACGATCAAATGCCGTGGGCGTTCCGCCTCGCTGGGTGTGGCCCAGATTGACGGCGCGGGTCTCAAAACCGGTACGCTTCTCAATCTCATCGGCGACGTATTGACCGATGCCGAGCAGACGAGCATGTCCGAATTCATCTACCACTTTGCCGTGGGTTGCGACTTCGCCGGTGGCCGGCATCTTGGCGCCTTCGGCAACCACAACGATACTGAAATATTTTCCACGCGCCCGGCGCTCCTTGATCCGGGCGATCACCATCTCCAGATCGATCGGCTTTTCCGGGACCAGGATGGCATCCGCCCCGCCGGCAATCCCGCTATAGAGAGCAATCCAACCGGCATCGCGGCCCATGACTTCGCAAACGATGACGCGGCTGTGTGCCTCGGCGGTAGAGTGCAGCCGGTCGACGGCCTCCGTGGCAATGCTGACCGCGGTGTCGAAACCGAAGCAGATATCCGTGCCGCTCAGGTCGTTGTCGATGGTCTTGGGTACGCCGATGCACGGCACGCCTTTCTCAACCAGCGCATTGGCCACGCCCTGGGTATCGTCCCCGCCGATGGTGATCAGGGCGTCCAATTTG
>JAJYVR010000298.1 GCA_021791935.1 Acidobacteriota bacterium | reverse complement strand
GGGGCGGAGTCTACTTCAGTGCGGAAGGTGCGTCAAACCCGCGCCGGCGGGCCGGCAGAACAGGCGAGAGTTGAGCAAGCACCTCTCATGCTGGCGCATGATGTAAATAGTTTTTATTCACCGCAGACGACTCAGAGGTACGCTCAGGTTCCAGCAGCAGGCTCATCCGCTTCATCGCATCATCTTCGTGTTCTTAGTGGCTTGGTGTGAGGTCTGGTCGTCTCCCATCTTCGCGCACTCCGCGGCTCCGCGTGAGATGTGAGTATTCCCCCGTCCTCAGCGTTCCCCTGCGTCCCCTGCGATTCATAGCTTTTTCACCGCAGAGGTAACGGAGATTCGCAGAGGCTCCGTCACAAATCCTCTCGCTTTGTCGCACGGCCTCCGTACGCTGCCCGCCTCTTCCAAAACAAATGAGCTGATGGCAATTTGAGGACACCATTAATATTCACGCAGCCGATTTTCAAGCTCTCCAAGTTGCCGGCCAAACTTATGCGGATTGGACTTCTTCAGCCCGAGGAGGTTTTGTAGCTTCCAGCGGATGGCTGGTAGCTGAGATAGATGGGGGCATTGCATCAATTTCCAGTCCGGTTCGCCTGCAACCAAATCAAGCAGGAACTGTCGCTGGTTCGGCGTGAGCATGGCGGGAAGGGCCCTCCTGAGTTCCTGGCGCACGTCCTGCAATTCAGCCAACGTTACGGGACTTCGGGTCATGCCCATGAATTCGTTGTTAAAAGCGGATTCAATTTCCCGATCGCTTGAAAACAGCACCTCGTGCACGGGCCGGTTGTGGCCGGCCAAGTAGCACACAAAGCATTCGACGACCTCTGCGGTCAGGCCGCCCGGATCCAAAAGGTTGCGTACGTCGAATAGGTCACGCGGATGCTGTCGATCCATCGCGGCAACCAACTTGCTTCCATAAAGTTCGGATGTCGCCAAGACCGGAGCGGAGAGTTCCGTCGTAAATTGCATTCGGGCCGCAGCGGTGAGCCGCTGCGGGGTGACGGGCAGCACCGTTCCACGAAAGACGTGGTTGACCTCGATCTTTACCTGATGGCGTCCTCGACGAACGAACAGCTTAATCTCATCGCCGATTTTTGTGGTTGAAAGCTCTGCCCCGATGCCCATGCGGATCAGGCGCCCGCATGCGGTGTCCAATCCTCTGGCGATCGACCTCAGGGCCGCATCACGACTCGCCTGATAATCGGTATAAACTACATCGATGTCCACGGATAGTCTTGGCATGTCCTCAACAAACAGATTGATTGCCGTGCCGCCCTTCATGGCGAAATGCGGAATTTCAAAAACCACGGGTGTAACCTCGAGCAGGAGCCTGACGGTCTCGACATAGACTTTGTCCATCATGGTTTGAGTACCAGTGTGCTGCCGTCGCGGAGGCGGCCTGTCCATCGGCCATGCCCCATTCGCCCCCGCGCGGCGTTTCTTGCGGCTGCGGACCACGGCAGGTTCATTTCCTGGGCCCAGTTTACGCAGAGTCGCACAACTTTGACGCGCCGACAATTTTTCAGCAGCGTGGCCAAAACATCGGGCCGAAGCGATCTGGCGTTTTCCATGATGTTGCGGGCCTCTTCGATTCCCCCGTGTACGCCCACCTCGCTGAGCATTTCCAGTAACGCTCTCTCCGGGACGGACACTGGAACACCATCGGGCGCTTCCGGCAACGGCTGCAGGCCGACGCCTTTCCGCAGTCCGGATGAAAAGGGATTTCGCACTGTGTACCGGGACGGAAAACGTTCCACAAACCACGTCGGTAAGCCGCTCTTCTGATCGCCCCATAGGCAAAGTACCTCGCGGGCCGACAGGTTGTGGCGAATGCCGCGCCAAGCCAATGCTGTTTTGCCGCCGACATGAAGGCCGGCCACGCGATGTGACAGAAATCTGAGGCAGCCGTCTTGGCGTAGCACGTCATTGGGGAAGGCGAAGACGCCCCGCCCCAGTCGAACCAACCATCCGGATTTCAAATAATGGTGTGCCAAGGCAGACGATATCCCCAATTTCGCCAATTGCTGGTAGTCGAAAGGCTCGCCCCGCGGGAAGGATATTTGCAGTTCTTTGATTAACATGTGCCTTGTAGTTAAAGCCATGCTTGAACTATAGCATCTAAACTAAGCAAACGCAAGTTTTTTTCGGAGTGTCGGCGACTCCCCCCGTCGGCAAGCCGGGGACTATGGGCCCCACCGCCGCCGCCCGTCCTCCGCGTTCCCCTGCGTCCCCTGCGGTTCATAACTTTTTTACCGCAAAGGGCTCAGAGGTTCGCTGAGGTTCCATCACAAGTCCTTGCGCTTGGTCGTATCGCCTTTGCGCTTTTCGCGGCTTCGCGTGAGATATGGATTCATGCTGGCGCATGATGTAAGCAGCTTTTATTCACCGCAGAGGTCGCGAAGGTTCGCAGAGGTATTGGCAGTGCGTCTGCACGCTTGGTCGCACCAACTCCGTGTAATATATAGTTAATCCATGTCCTCAGCGTTCCCCTGCGTCCCCTGCGGTTAAACCGGTTTCCCCTCCGCGTGAGGACCGGCGTTACCGCCGGCTAACATTTGCCATGATCATGATTCACGTGATTCGGTGCTGCGGTGCCTACAGGAAAAAGGGCCATGGTGAGGAGGCTTTACCGCTGAGCCTTCGAGCACTATAACTGATGGGCGATGGCTGATACGACTATTTATCGCATGCGATGGATGCAGTGGTACTGGCAGGCGGACAATGCGTCTGTCAACGGCGATGTCGCCATCGGCGATCGGTGCAGCATCTGGTTTGGCGCGACGATTCGCGGCGATGTAGCGCCAATCATCATCGGACAACGGACGAATATTCAGGACGGCGTTATT
>JAJYVR010000297.1 GCA_021791935.1 Acidobacteriota bacterium | reverse complement strand
TACTGCGCACTATCTTCTGGAACGAAAGGCCGATCAGGTCTTCGTTGCCGTAGACCGAGGCGCAGTCGAAATGCCGGTACCCAACTTCGGCGGCGGCCAGGACTGTCTGCGCTACCACTTGATGGGAGACATGATCGGAGCCGAAGGTGCCGAGACCGATGGCGGGCATTTTGGCGCCCGTATAGAGGGTCCGTTGCGGGACAAGGAAAGGATCAACAGCGTCCGCGGGCGCTTGTTGGCGGGCAGATGTCATCGGCATATCCGGTCCTTCCAAAAAAAGTCGCCCCTGACTTGTATCGATCGAAATCGATCGCGAAATTAGGCAACGGACACTTTCAGCGCCGCAGCGAAGTCGGCAGCCGGTCGATATCCACGCGGCAGTTCCACTCGCAGGCCCTCCGCTGTCTGCTTCCACTTCAGCCTTTCGCCGGTGCCCAGCAGTTGCACGTGTTCGATTTTTCCCGGCTGGGCGGCGCTCGCCGTCCCCAGCGACTGGATCACGAACTCCCCAACCGGCCAGCCGAGGGCAATCGCGTAGATCGCAGTATTGGTCTTGTTGCGGGTGAAACGGATGTCCTTCGCGTTCAGCTTGCTGATGCTGGCACCCTGGAACGATCCGCTTTTTACCATGTCCGGTCCTTCGCCATAGAGTTTCCATGGCCGGGTCTCGTAGATCGCCTCGCCGTTCACTTGCATCCAGGCGGCGATTCTGTCCAGCACGGCGATCTCCTTGCTGTCGATGGTGCCGTCGGGCTTGCCGGGGATATTCAGGATGAAGGTGCCGTTCTTGCTGACCGTATCGATCATCCAGTGAATCACGTCGCGAGGCTGCAGATAGCCGCCGTATTCTCCCGGCTTGTCGAACAGAGCGCGATTGTAATGCCACTCTCCAATGCAGGTTTCCGACTGCCATGGGTACGGCATGATCTTGCTGGTGAGGCCGCGTTCGTAATCGGCGACAACGGCCTTGGCCAGGCGATCAGGCACCTCCTTGATGGTGGTGACTGCCTCCATTTTGCCGCCGTGGGTCTGCAAGTTGCGGTTGTAGAAATACGAGGCGATGTTCATGCCGCCCCAACCCAGCGGAAACAGCGGATTGTCAAAATAGAGCAGGTCGGGGTCGTGCTGGTCGATCAGGTCGCGGGTGCGGTCATAGAAATTTTTGACATAGGAGATATCGGGCAAGGCATTCTCCGGATGTTTGGCGCCGTACAGCCGCTGCGGATCCAGTCCCTGCCACCACTGGCCTTTGCCCTCGGCCGCGATCAGGTCGCCGTCATAGGGGACGCCCGCGAGCGGTCCAGTTTTATCCGCGCCGTGGGAAGTCTGAAACCACCACCAGTTGCGGGCCTGGTGCACGGTGACGCCGAGTCGAAGTCCCTGCTTGCGCGCGGCTGTGGCCCAGACGCCGACAACATCGCGATGCGGGCCGATGTTCTGCGCATTCCAGGGCTGATGCTTCGAGTTCCAGGTGTCGAAACTGTCGTGGTGATTGGCCAGCGCGATGAAGAACTTTGCGCCCGCTTTTTTGTAGCGGTCAATCAGCGTATCGGGGTCCCAGTTCAGCAGCGTCCATTGCGGACACAGGTCCTTGTATCCGAACTGGGAAGGATCGCCATAGTGCTCCAAGTGGTATTTGTTTTGGCGGGAACCCTGCATGTACATGTTGCGGCCATACCAGTCGCCCGCTTCCGGTACGCACTGCGGGCTCCAATGGGCCCAGATGCCGAACTTGGCGTCGCGATACCACTCCGGCGCGTCGTACTGCAATAAGGAATCCCATGTGGGCTTGTAGGGGCCCTCGCCGCTGAGGTTGGGAATGGGAGAATCCATGGGCACGCCGTCCCAGGAACCGCCGGGAATGGGCAGGCTCGGAGGCTTGCCCCAACCTGTCGGCGTCCATGTTTTCTCGTCGAGCTTTTCCTGGACGATCCTGCCGCCCTCGTAGGCATAGAACACTCGCTGGCCGGCGGGCGTTGCGCAATACGCGGCATAGTCTTCGGTGTAGGTATTCAGGGCGTGGAATGCCGCCGATTGCGCCGCATCGCCGGTTTGCCCAATCGTCGGCATAGCCCTTGCTGCCGCCGCGGCTGCCATCAGTTTGCAAAAATCCCGTCGCTGCATGAATGCCATCTCCTTATTGATCCGGCCCGATTTAG
Organism: Acidobacteriota bacterium; assembly: GCA_021791935.1. Lineage (GTDB taxonomy): Bacteria > Acidobacteriota > Terriglobia > Terriglobales > Acidobacteriaceae > JAKAAZ01. The sequence goes on along the minus strand of JAJYVR010000297.1, from coordinate 689 downwards.
GATGAACCAATGTTTCCCCACCCAGGCCGCAAAAGACGCGACGCCTGGATGCTCTGTGCAAGGTCGCCAAACAGCGACTATAGTAACCTGTCGGAGCGCCTGTCAACGATGCAGTAACCGATGTCCATCGAAGAAAGCCTCCATCGAGTTCGGCTGCAGGTCATACCGGACACTATACAAGCGATTCCAGGGCGGTGGAATGGCCGCTCGACCGCAGTGGATACAAGGGCCCGGCTTCTGGTCGCATGCCCGGACGCCAGGTTCGCAACGCAAATTGCCCGGATTCCTGTATCGATTCCTGTAACCAATTCTGCCTTATACTCAATAAGCATTGCCCGCCTGGGGCAACCGAATGTGGTCGCTGGGAGAGAAGTGTGCGTCCGTCCGTATACTCCCCGAAGGCGGAAATTGTGGCCAGTTTGGGGCGATATCGCACTCGGGTCGCACGCGGCTTATCATGATCGATCGTTAGACTAGGAATATCCACCTGGCTGAGAACCGGTACGGAGGGACCCGTCACTATGTTGTCTGCGAGCAATGCCGCGCCCGCGAGTCAGGAGACAAATACCCGCGCTCCGCTGCTGCCCCCCGGCTATGGGCTTCCCTTCGCGCTGGTAACGGCGCTCTTCTTTCTGTGGGGCATTCCCAACAACCTGAACGACGTCCTCATCCGCCAGTTCATGAAGTCG
>JAJYVR010000050.1 GCA_021791935.1 Acidobacteriota bacterium | reverse complement strand
CACAACGCAACCGGGGGCCGCGTTAGCGACCCCCGCACAAGCCGCTTTGAGCGGCTCACACCATAAGGCCCCCGGCTCTGCCGGGGGATACTTACCACGCACTAGGTCCTGACAATCCAGAAGCTGCACGGCCATACGTTGTTGCCGTCCAGACTCGGAGCAAACACCTTCAACTCCGCAGGCATTCTGGCAAAGCTGCCCTCCCATGCGGGGAAAGCCCGCCTGAGAACGTCCGGATGAAATTGCTGCATCGCGCTGCTCGACCACAACACCTTGTAGGCAGAATTGAAAGACAGGAAAGCCTCCAGCAGATACTGCTCGCCCCAGAAACAGAGATTCGTCATCACAAATTTCTCTGGGTAGTCGAGTGGGGTGAAAATGTCATGGAAATGGACGAACACGCCCGGCACAAGTTCGGTAAGGATGCGGAGGCACTCATAAAGGACATCGCTGTCCATCGACACCACATGGCTCGAGTCGATAAACAACACATCGTTCGCCTGAAGGGTGCGGAACAGGTTCATCGGAACCTCCTGCACAGGTCTGGCGATAAGTTGCGTGAGTTCAGGTACCCCTTCCTTCAGAAACGGCGCAGGATACGGCTCTATACAGATCAGCTCGCCCGGGAATCCCTCGGCGGCGTTCCTTCTGAGCGCAGCCGCGAGCACCAGGGTGGTGTTGCCGCTCCCAATCTCGATGATCTTTTTCGGCTTGTGCTGGCGGATGAAGGAGTAGGCCACTTCGGCATCGATACGCTCGAAGAAGCCGTTGTTGAAGTGAAACTCGCGCTCTGCACCTGCGGAGACCTCGGGGAACCTCCACTCCGCCGCGAACGGAAGTATCTCCATCTCCAGCCTTTGTATCTGCTCCTGAAGACGGAGATCGAGCGCTGCGCAGGGGCGGCATACGTTCCAGTCCTTGCTTTTAAAAGACTTCAGATTCGGCACAGGAAAATAAAAGTGAGAGGGAGTCACACTCACACCCAGCCGTCCCTGCACAGCTTGGAACAAGGACGACAGAATCACTCTGACTCTGGTGCTTCGCACAAAGCTGCTCACAAAGAATGCCTCGAGCTTTCACTTCCATCACGCGAAGACCCTGCCATAGGGATGCGCGAACCGGCGACTTGCTTACGTAGGATTACTAGATGCCAATTGTCTAGCTTCCCGCTGCTTCGTCCCTCTGGAAGAGGAGTTATGCAAACGTCAGAGCGAAAATAGGCACAGCCAGCCGCGAGAGCGGACTGCGGTGGCAGCGTGAAAGTAGTCCACCGCCGGAGATACTTTGGCCGATTGCCATAAAGATGCGACCATCCTCTCCGGTATTTTATTTGCACAGATGTAGACGCGATCGTCCTGAATGCCAATCCGCATCGGCCTGGGTAGCGCATCCCAGAGTATTTTTCAGCCTGGTCACGCTTGCTCGATTTTGAAGAATACCGAATGATGCCGGGCAAGGAACCGATGAAAACATCTTTCCCGCGTTCATGCATGGCATGGTTGCGTTCGCTCGAACGACTCCACTCCGGCGCTTTTGGAAGCTCCAGCGATTCCAGAGCCGTCCCACGGCGAATGTACCCTGGCAAGAATCGCGCAGTGCGGCTTTTCTCCAATGAAAAGCTGCGCGGACATCCTGGCCCGCTGGAGATACCCACCCTGGGACTGTTCTATCCCACTCGTCTTTCCAATTTGATCGCCGGCGCTGTTTCGTCGTACTCGAGGCTGGAACCTGCCGTTTTGAACTCCGTTGAGGTTCGATCGGCCATCGCCTCTGGAGCGTAATAGATGTCGCTGATGATGGACAGGGGGCGGCTTCGCACTTCGTCATACACGCGTCCCAGATATTCGCCGATCACCCCCAGGCAGAGGAGCAGCATACCTCCGACCAGGAATACCGCAGCCGCCACACCCAGTCCTATCGAGTCGACTTGGCTTTTGACGAGAATGGAGCCGATCACCAGAATGGCAACGATGCATTCGGAAAAACAGAACAGCACAAAGGAGAGGCGCAGAGGTTTATAGCTGAAACTGGTAATCGCATCCATAGCATACTTGATCCGGCTAAGGAATGAGAGCTTGCCTTCGCCAGCCGCGCGGTCCTGCCGATCGTAGAAAACGACGGAATTTTTGTATCCTACCCAGGCACGCAAGCCGGGCAGGTACCTGTTTCCTTCTCTCATGCCATTGATTGAGTCGACAACTTGACGGTCCATCAGGCTGAATATGCCGGCATTGATAGGGATGGGGTAGTCGGAGAGCGAGGCAAGAACGCGATAGAAAAGAGGAAAAAGCTTCGCCAGGACCTTACGCCGTTCCTTGCGGCTCCGTCTCACGCCGATCACAACCTGAGCGCCGCCACGCCACGCATCGATAAATTGGGGCAGAACTTCCGGCGGGTCTTGAAAATCTCCATCCATCAGGATCACTGCTTCACCGCGCGCAGTTCGCAAGCCGGCTGAGATGGCACCCATGTGTCCCCAGTTGCGTGACAGATCGACCACCACCACATGCGGATCGAAGCTTTGCAGTTCTTTGAGCAGTTCCAACGATGAGTCCTTGGATCCATCGTTTACGTAGACCACTTCCCAGTCTTCGCCTACGTCGCTCAAGGCGTCAGCAACAGCTTCATGGAATTGGGAGATCAGCTCTTCTTCGTTATAAATGGGTACTACGACTGAAATCATCTTGTCTCCGGTGAGCTTGTTTTGAAAGAAATACCATGCTCGCTTGCGGGCTGTTTTTCGCGCGCACAACACCGGACGTGTTTTGCAAGGGGAGAAGTGTTGTACGGCCTCTCGCTTACTTTGAGCAAAGTGAGGTACTCCTGTCGTTATATTGCAAGCGCCAAGTCAAATTGCATTCGACCTCAGAATGGCGATTCTCCCGCTCATTCGCGCTGCAATAAATGAGATGCCAAAATCTGCCGTCTCGTTCAGATCAATCTTTTGCATGTGCAATGGGGACAAGGCGCATACATTACCGCTATGGAAATCGGCAAAATACCGTCCTCATTTTTTGAGATGCGCGCTTTCTTGGGGACCTACCTGGAAAATCCGCACTCTCCAGCGCATTTCGGAGGGAGTCAAGACCACGATGTAGCGCGCATGCACGCGTTGTGTTGTCAGGACTTTGTCCTGGTCGAAGACCTGCTCATCGTATTCGACGTTGTCGATCAACTGAATGGACAGTCCTTCCGGCGAGTAGAGGACGATTCGGAGATCGTGCGAGCGGTCCCGATAGCGAGTGTGAATCCCCAGCGCGGCCTGCTCATGCACCGTATTCGCCAGTTTGTCTCTGGCAGTTCCCACGAAATCCGGATCGAGCAGGTCGGCGCGATTTTGCTCCAGCGCAGCGCTTAGGCCCTGCCAGGCTTGCAGGTAGTCGTGGATTGCAGCAGTCGCGGTCTGCTGCTGAAGCTGCCTGGGGCCTTGCAAGTCCGAGGGTTCAACGCGTACAGCCGTCTGGTCCGCCAGGAGAGCGAATGGCATGGCAAAGATCGAGAAAACGATGAGGAGCGGCTTTATCATGGTCATTTTCGCCACTGGATCTCATTCCCTAAAACAACTCCGCTCGCCACGGAAATTCTCGCTCCGTTGTAGGCCGGCATTTCCACCTGCGCAATTCCGTGTTTGAGAGGCACGTCTACCGTCGATTGGGCGCCGTCGTAGTTTTCCGTGAAGGTGACGATGGTCCCGTCCGGGACGGCATTGCCGCTACAGTCGCGCACCGGATCGGTTTGCACCTCAAGGTAGGGGCCCGACTGCCGGGCCGCCATTCTGAGCCCGCACGGATCGCCCGGGACCTGCTCGACGACGCGTGTGCTGGAAACCCGATCCACCTGGGCCTTGAATGTATCGACGCCTTCTTTGGCGGTGGAGTCCATTTCCGTCCACGCGGCGCCATCGTGGGTGACCACGGTACGCTGCTGCACAGCGCCCGAGGGAGGCGACAGCTCGAAGGACACGGATGCGGGCTCCGTGATGAGATTGCGATAGGCATCGAAGACATACACGGCGCCGCTGATTCCATCATGCAGGCCGACCGGAAGACGAGACGGTCTCGCGAGGAAACTCAGGTCCGCAGGTTGACTTGCAGGCACAACATTGAACGAACCGCTGCCGGTAGAGGGTCCTGCCACCAGAACGACCAGGTAATGGCCGGCATTGTAGAGAGAGCCAGCAGGGAAGGAAGTCGTCCCGCCTAATTCCACATCGCGTCTGAGTGCCTGCCCGGGCCCAACGATGTAGAGGACCGCTTTGCCGCTCCCGGTGCACCGAATGGAGAACGCGTTGCCGGCTTCGACGGTTGTGGGCAGGTCCATGCTGCCGCCTTCCGCGCAAGCCATCTGCACCGTGGCGAGAGTCAGGCCGCCGAGCAGGAGGCATGCCCATCGGGACCTCACTGGAAACCTCCGACACTATAAGTTGCAATGACCGTGCGCTCGCTGCTGATTTTCCTGGCGAGGTCCTCAGGAATATGGACATCGAACGGGACCGGACTCTGCGGCAGGAGCGCGCTGTCGGTATATTGGTCCGCCACCCAGACCACCTGGCCGGTCTTGTCGTAGAAAGTCCCAAGAACATGCGCGATGTTCACGATCTGGCCGCTTTGATTCACCAGTTGTCCGGTCAAGGAGGCATCCGGCGCAGGATTCAATCGCTGATTTTCGATCTCGATCACGGGGTCTGCCGAAGCTGAGACCAATGCCGACAAGGGCTCCATCCGGACGCTTCCAACTTCGGACAAAGTTGCGTTCGGGAAATTGATGAGAAATGGGGTGATTTGCTTTGGCAACAGAATGTGAGAGATCTTGTCGAAGCTGCCCTCGCTCGCGATCTGCGATCCGTCCTTCGACAGCAGTGTGGCCCTTACCGACACGTAGGCGGGCACGACATCTTCGTTGAGGAGTTCGCCCAGGACGACCACCCCTTCGGCACGTTGCACCGGGTGCATGTCCACGATGCGTACGTGGGGCGCTTCCACGTCCTGAACTCCCCAGTCGTCTCCCGGGCCGCGATAGATCACGTCCCAGCGCAGGTAATTGACTGCGATGACCTGCGGCGGGACCATGGGCTTCTTGACCAGCGGCCAATCCACGTTCCAGCGATCGCCGTTCTTTACGACCCGCAGGTTGCGCGTGTTCACGAAGGCGCCAACCACGGAAGACCAATGCAATCTTATCTGGACCTCTGCCTCGTTGTTGGAGGCATGAAGCGGCCGCACGTCGAAGCTCTCCAGGGTCGCGTAGGTGCGAAGGCTGAGGTAGTATCCGGTCAAGTCGTGCTCGAACTCCTGTTCCGTGAACTGGGCCTTGTTGCCGAGACGGGAATACGCTTTTTCCCAGGCCAGCAGGCGAATTTCATCGCCCAGATTCTCCACTGCCGCTGTCGGCGTGGAAGACGGACGCAGCAGACTCTTTCCGCCGGCATAGGCGGCTGCGGATGGACCAGGCCAGAGAGTTCCTATCGCAATGAACACCACGGTCGCGACAGAAATGAAGGCGGCGAGCAGGCGTCCCTTGTTCACGAGGCCACACTTCCCGATACGAGATTTTCATGCGCGTCGAGGAAATGGTCCGCTGGTCGGTCACGCCGTTTTCCATCTGGAATGAAAATCGCCAGGAGCGCCAGGATGCTGCTGCCGAACGGGAGAATCCCCCACAGGATGCCTTGCCAGTGAGGAGGGATTTGCGGCGCGTTCACCGGCATGGCGGGGGGCACGCCGTCTTTGCTCCAGATGGTAATGGTCCTGTCTTCAAGGTCGTCGACCTGGCGCCAGCCGGCGAATTTCAGCAGCGGATCGTAATAGTGGTCGCGCACAATGACCCATTTCAGTCCGTACCGGTCTGCGTGACGCAGGATCGCCCGTAGCGCATCCAGGCCCGGCTCGCCAAAATATTTTGAACTGGTGAGCGCGCCCGCGCCGTAGCGAGTCAGCTCCGGCAGCATACGACCGGAATTCCATTCGCCATCGACACTGCTGGCGTCTGTCAAAACTGCCAATCGCGCAATCTTGTTGCCGAATCCCAGCGTGACGTAGCGGTAGTTGTCGTGACCGTCGCGATTGAGCCACGAGGCGACCGAATCCACTTTGAAATTGGAAGCATCGGCGGGGCGAAACGTTGACCAAGCCACCGCCAGCGCGCAGGTAAAGGCCGCAGCCACGATCAATGCGAAAACTGCCCGCATCCGGAAGCGGTCAATGAGTTCCGCCGCAAGCAGGCCGACAAAGGGCAGGGCAAGCAACGTGGCCCAATAGCTGAAGCGCTCCATCGTCAACACTTCGAAAGCGCGGCCCAGCAGCAGATGGGCGACCGGAGTTGTGCCGCCGAGTCCGATGAGAAATGCCACCCAAAAGCCGAGGAGCAAGGGACGGAGCCGAGCGACCATGGAACCGCGAATCGCAATGAACGGCAGGGCCAGTATCAACGCTCCATAAGGGACGATGAAGTAGTTCAGGCCCCATTGAGGGCTCAGGATGTAATTTGCCCGGCTGGGATGCGGAATGGGAGTTTGCGTGACGGGGTAATGAATTAAAGCAATCCAGAACGGAAGCAGCACGATGGCAATCGCAGCGCCCACAATCGCGACGATCGCGACGGTGCGAAGCACAAAGGCCGGCACCGGGGTCCGCTCCCCGTCCGGACGGTCTCCGTCGCGACCGTCCAGGAGCACCAGCGCAAGCACCGGCAGGGCGAAGAAAAACGAGCCGAACAGCAGCGTGGCATGGTGCGCGGCAGCGGCGGCGGTGAAGAGTACGCTCGCTTTGAGAAAAGCTCGCCATTTGCCATAGCGGACCCACTCGAACAGATAGGGTAGCGCGTTCAAATAAATTGGGGCCGCGGATGTGGTGGCCAATTGACCCGCGGAGTACACCAGGAAGCTTTCCGAGCCGAGAAAAACACTGGCCAGCGCGGCAAACGATGCGGCGCGTGGATTCACCCAAAGTTTTGAAAACCGATACACGCCCAGCGCCAGCAGCAAAATCGCCGCCAACTGTACTGCCATATAGGCCATATCCAAACCGACGAGCCGGGAGATCACCGCGATCCACTGCTGCGGCAACGGCGGATATGTGGCCTGGGAAAATCCCGCATACCACTTGGCGTTCCAGGGATTGAACCAATGGTGAACGTAGTGCGAGGCGAAGAAGATATGGAAGTTTGCGTCGTAGGACTTGAGCGGCAACTTCATCAGCAGAAGCGGCAGGTGAATGGCGAGGGCCGCCAGGACAATGAGGCCCATCGCTATCGGCCGTTCCGACGGCGCGACCGACTCAGTTCGCTTCACAGTCTTTCCCCCAAGCTGCATTGGATTCACAATCGCCGATGCATGTTGCTCAGGCGCCGTTTCATTGTGAGGTATCGACTGGCAGCGGCTTCAGACAACACGCAAAGCGTTTTCGGAATCACAATTCATTTGAAACTTAGAAGATAGATTGGTGTCCCATTGATTGTCACACTTGGTTTTGCGAAGGCTGCTTTGATGTCTGTGTTCGCAGTCGCGCTTGCCACCCCCATCCTGGCGCAGACCTACCCGGTGGGAGCGGGCGCTTCGACAGAGCCGCCGTCCCGGACCGGGCCAACGCAGACGCCGGGCCAACCGCTGGGTTGGGGATCGAACATTCAAAACGCACGGCTGGCGCGTGCCGCGGAATTGGCACTGCAGCGCGGCGATCATGCCCTCGCTGTGGACTACGCGCAGCGCGCCGCACAAGCTGCCCCCAACGATGCTCAACTATGGTTCCTGCTTGGTTACGCGGCCCGGCTCGACGGGAAGTTGCCGCTATCGGCGGACGCCTATAGTCGAGGCCTTCGCCTGAGTCCATCCGCACTGGAAGGGCTTTCCGGTCTTGCCCAGACCTACAGCGTGATGGGACGGACGGACGAGGCCGAGCATCTTCTGAAACAGGCGATTGCATACGATCCAAAGCGTAGAGACGATGCGCTGCTGCTCGGAGATCTTTCGATGCGATCGGGCGACTACACAGGCGCAATCGACTGGCTGGGAAGAGCGGAACAGATCCAGCCCGGCCCGCGTTCGGAGTTGCTGCTGGCGATTTGCTATCAACACCTGCACCAAATGGACCTGGCAAGCCACTATTTGGACATGGCGAGGCGGCGCGCTCCGGACAATCCCGAAGTTCAGCGATCGCTGGCGGGATATTACCGGGAGACGGGAAATTATTCCGAGGCGATTGCCTCGCTCAAATCCATCCGCAACCCGAAACCGGACGTGACGGCTGAACTGGCGTATACCTATCAGCTCGACGGCAAGCTGGCGGAGGCCGCCAGGCTGTACAAGCAATCCGCCGATGCCATGCCGAAAGACCTGGGTTTGCAGCTCTCCGCGGCACAGGCCGAGGTCGCTGCCGGTTCTATCTCAGATGCAAACCTGTTTCTCCAGCGCGCCGCGGGGCTCGATGCCGGCCAGTATCGGCTGCACGCAATCCGTGGAGAGATTGCGCAAATCCAGGAGCGCGATGGCGATGCCGTCAGCGAATACAACACAGCCTTGGCACATCTGCCCGCAAATCCCGTCGAGGGACCCCTGTACGGCATCCAACTCCACATGGATCTGATGCAGCTCTATCGGGACCAGAAGGACGCAAGTGCCGCCCAGCATCAATTGGAGACAGCGCAGAAGGAAATCGGCGCGCTCGACGAGCATGGCCCCGGCAGAGCGCAGTTCTTACGGTTGCGGGCCCTGATCGAGATGAACGCCGGCCAGCTCGACAGCGCGCGAAACGATATGAAGGAGGCGCTCGCGATCAGTCCGCACGACCCCAACAATTTGCAGCTCGACGGAGATCTGCTGATGAAACTCGGGCGCACCGAGGACGCAATCGCAGTGTACAAGCAGGTCCTCGCAATCGACCCTCGCAACCGGTTTGCCCTCACGTCTCTCGGGTATGCCACACGCGCAGCGGGGCGCGATCCGGAAGCGGAAAAGTACTTCAAGCGCCTGGCGCAAGCCTATCCGTCGTTGTACGTTCCGTACCTCGCGCTGGGGGACATGTACACCGCCCATCGCGAGTTCGCCAGAGCACAGGCATCCTACAGCAAGGGCTACGCGCTGGCCCCGCGGAATGCCTTGATTGTGGCCGGAGGAATGAATGCCGCAATTGAAGCGCACGAACTGGACCTGGCTGGAACCTGGCTGGGCCGCGCCACGGATCGGATGCGGCAGGAACCGCAAATGCTTCGAGAAAGGGAGAGATACCTGAGTTTCAAGGGCGACTATCGGCAGTCTGCCGAGGTCGGTCAGGAGGCGATCAAGGTGCTGCCTCAAGACCGGGATGTGGTTGTCTATCTTGGTTACGATCTGCTCCGTCTGGGGAAGTACAACGAGCTGCTGGCGCTGACCACGAAATACGACAAGGTTTTCCCTCAGGAGCCCGATGTTCCGCTGTTGGCCGGCTATGTACACAAGCACAATGGGCAGCTTGAGCAGGCGCTGCTGGACTTTAATGAGGCGCTGGACCGCGACCCCAATGTGGTCACGGCATACGTGAATCGAGGATACGTTTTGAACGACCTGCACAAACCCGCGGCGGCGGCGGCAGACTTCGAATCGGCCCTCAAGCGGGAGCCGAAGAACGGAGAGGCGCATCTGGGACTCGCGTATGCCGACCTCGATCTGCAGCGGCCTCTAGAGGCCGTGCGCCAATCGCAACTGGCGGAACGGGAGATGGGCGACTCGAAGCTCATGCATATGATTCGGGCGACAGCCTATGGGCGAGAGGGCATGCTGGCGAAAGCCGCCGGTGAATATCGCGCGGCCTTGAAGTTCACCCCCAACGATGGAACGCTCTACCTGGGGCTGGGAGACACATTGTTCGCACAGCGGCGCTATCACGAAGCAGTGGATGAACTGCTGATCGCACAAAAACTCTCCCCAGACGATGCTGCTGTTTACGCATTGCTGGCACGCGCCTATGCACATCTGCGGGACCGGGAGCAAACCCTGCGATACGTCCATTTGGCGGAGCAGCGCGCCCAGCAAACGCCGGCTGCCGCAAGCAATGCAAATTCAGCCGACAGCGAAATATTTGTTGCGACAGGAAAGGCCCTGAGCGCGCTTGGAGACCAGAAGGCAGCCATGGAGCGTTTTCAGAAAGCGCTGACGACCCCGAACAGCAATCGCGTCGATGTGCGTCTTGCCATCGCTCAACTGATGGCGCAGCAGGACCATGCAGTGGATGCGGAACGGCAAATTGCGTTGGCCATGATGGAAGGCGAGGCGGGGGAAACGGCGCCGCCTACAGGAGAGCAATTCATTGCGGCAGCAGACGTCTTCCGGGAAATGCACGAGTATCAACTGTCACAAACGTACCTTGAACGCGCCAAGGCGGCCGGCGCGGCGGACGTAGCTGTGCGGATCGGCCTGGCCGACACCTACCTCGCTCTGGGCGACACAGCCAGAGCTCAGGCCGAGCTCGCGGCGATCAAAAGTACAGCGGAGAGCGCGTCGGATTACCAGTATCTGCAGGCCGAGGCCAACGTATACCAGCAGGAACATCAGGGCTCGGAGGCGCTTACGGCCTTTGCGCAGGCCGCCAGCGCCGCGGGGGAGGATCAAACGGCGGAGCAAAGTCTGCTGCAGGCGGGTGCGAACGAGGGATATCGAGTCACCCCCGTGCTGAGTTTATTGGCCAATTTCTACGTTCAGCCAATTTTTGAAGATACGACGGTGTACGTTCTGGATTCCAAGCTGGATGCTACCTTTGCGGTGCCGCCGTCTCAATTGGCCCTTCTCCCGCCGCCCCGCTCCTCGCTCGAGACGCAAGGGACCGTCGCCTACCACCTGCATCTGCGCTATCTGCCTACCGCGAGCGGATTTTTTCAGTTGAATAACACGCGCGGGCAGATATCCGTGCCCGCCACCAACTCGATCGTCAACCGCAATACGACAGATTACTCGCTCAATTTCGGACTCAACCCCACGATCCATCTGGGCAGGAATGTCGTGACATTCAACAGCGGCATTCAAGGGACAATACGCCGCGATTCCTTGTCCCCGCTGGAAATGAACCAGAACCTGTTTCGAGCGTTTACGTATGGGTCCACCAGTTCCTTCTTCAATGCGGTTGCAGTCAGCGGATACGCGATCTGGGAAGCCGGCCCATTTACCGAAAGCAACATCCATTCGCGGGCATTGACTGGCGCGGTTGACTTCCAGGTGGGTCAGCCATGGGGAAAGACCGCTTTGGTGACCGGATGGGGGGCGAACGACCAGAAGTTCTCGCCGGTGGGCATCGAAGATTACTACACGTCTTCTTATATCGGGCTCTCCCATCGGTTCTCGGACCGGTGGAACGTGGAAGCGATTGCGGAAGACCTGCGGGCATGGCGAATCGTCAGTCCGCGCTCGGGAATTGCGCAGAGTCTTCGCCCCACCGGGACCGTCGACTTTGCCCCCACGCGCCATTGGGAAATCCAGGCATCGACTGCTTACTCCAGCACCAGAAGCTTCCACGTCTACGACGCTACCCAGAACGGCATTTCTATCTCGTATGCAATGCCTTTCCAACACCGATTGAAGGACGAGACCGGAGACATTCATCTGGCGTATCCGATTCGCTTTGCGGCCGGGTTCCAGCAGGAAACTTTCTTCAACTTCACACTTGGGCACAATCAAACCTTCAGGCCTTATGTGAGCATCACTATCTTTTGAAAATCTTTTGAAAGCGGGGCCGTATGAAAATTTGCCTGGTTGCGACGTTTCCTCCCAGTGGACGGCAGTTGAACGAGTATGCGTTTCATGTTGCGCGGGAACTGCAGCGCAATCCCAACATTGAATTGACCATCCTTGCCGACGAATTGACCGACTATGAATTTGCCACCGACGCAAATGGCAAGCCATTCAACGCCCAGCAACAATCGGAATTGCCTGGGTTCAACGTGGTCCGCTGCTGGAAATTTGCCAGCCTGTCCACTCCAGTGCGCCTGTTGAACGCCATTCGCAGGTTGAAGCCCGATGTGGTGTGGTTCAACCTTGTCTTCTCCAGCTTTGCAACGCCCGAGAACCCGTTTGCGGCATTTTTCGGCCTTTCTGTCCCCGCTCTCACGCGGGCCGCAGGCTTTTACACGCATGTCACCTTGCACCACATCGTCGAGCACGTCGATTTTTCCGCTGCTGGAGTGCGGCGGGAAAGGGTCCTCCGTCTGGGCACGGAGGTCGCCACCAGGGCCTTGTTGAGGGCGCATTCGGTGTCGGTCCTGCTTTCCAATTACCGGCACACGCTGATGACGAAATATTCCGCTCAGAATATTCTGTTGGGTACGCACGGGACATTCGCGTGCGTTCCCAGTCCTCCAGATTTTACGAAACGCGGCAATCCGGAACTTCGCATTCTGGCGATCGGGCATTGGGGCACATACAAGCGGCTGGAGACTTTGATGGAGGCTTTTCCCGCAGTCCTGAAAAAAGTCCCGAATGCCAAGTTGATTGTGGCCGGCGCCAATCATCACACCAAAGCGGGATATTGGGAATCGATACGCGACACACAACCCGCGGGCTTGCCGATCGAGTTTCGCGGATATGTCCCGGAAGAGGCCATTCCCGAGCTTTTTCAGACAACATCGATCCTGGTCCTGCCGTACGATTCCGCAACGGGGTCGAGCGGACCGGCCCATCAAGCGTGCGAGTACGGCGTTCCTATCGTGTGCGCTGACATCGCCGATCTTCGGGCAATGGCGACGGACGAAGATATGGCCGTCAGATTCTACAAAACAGGCGACGCGGCCGATCTCGCTGAACAACTCACGGTCATTCTGCAATCTGCCGAGCTGCAACGCAGCATGGCGGAGCACAACTTTGCGGCGGGAGTCCAGATGACGATGGACAGAGTTGTCTGCAACTATCTTCGCTGGTTCGAACTCCACAAACGCAAAAGCGAGCTGCGCAATGCGGGAATTTTTTCAGAACGCCGCAGTTTGTGGCTGCGATCTCTATTCTCCAGGCTTGGGGGAACATTGCACTCGGGTCCTCTGGCCGAACGCGAAGGCGATGTGGCGCATCCCACTGCCTGGCGCAAATCGGAAAATTCAGCGGGCCATCCGGATAGTGACGGGTATTCGTTGAGCCCAACTCTCGAGAGCGATTTTGATTTGTAGTTTAGATTTCATTCCGCCAACTTAATTCAGGCAGGGAGAAGAAGTCGTGCCGGCGCATGAAGCTAATTCAATCCAGCAGGGGTGCTGGCGGCGAGATAGAGAACGGAGTACTTGGCGATATGTGCGCGCTCGGTTTTGCATCCACTTTTCGGTGTGCCTTGTCGAACCATCGTTCCCACACTAATTTAGCAAGGAGAACTCTGTGCTAATGCTGCGCATTCCTTGGTCTCTCTCCCGCCTTGTTCATTCGGCGGTATTCCTGTCCTCGCTTTCGCTGGCCCTGCTGTTCGCCGGGTGCGCTAATGGCTCCCCCAAGACTTCAGGCAATTCGATACCGACAGTCGCCATCGTTGCCAACCCCGCATCGATTACCTCTGGGAGGTCGTCCACTCTGACGGTGACCGCGACGAACGCCACTCAAGTGACGCTGACCGGGACGGATGGCAGCACGTATGTCCTGCTGCCGACCGGCGGAACGCCATCCGTCAGCCCGACCGCGACAACCACATACACCGCAGTCGCAATCGGACCCGGGGGGAGGGCCTCGGCGGCTGCGACTGTAACCGTGACACCCAATCCGGCGCCGACCGTCAGCATCACCGCCAATCCCACTTCCGTCACTGCGGGAAGTTCGTCCATTTTGACGGTGACCGCGACGAACGCCACTCAAGTGACGCTGACCGGGACGGATGGCAGCACGTATACGCTGCAACCGACCGGCGGAATCCAGGCAGTCAGCCCGGCGGCGACAACGACTTATACTGCAACCGCAACCGGAGCGGGTGGAAAGATTACGGCGACTACTACCGTTACAGTGACACCCAATCCGGCGCCTACCGTCACCATCTCTGCCAATCCCGCTTCGATCGTCTCGGGAAGCTCGTCCACTCTGACCGTGACAGCGACGAATGCCACCCAGGTGACGATAGCCGGGACAGACGGCAGTGCCTACACCTTGCAGTCGACTGGTGGAACGCAGACAGTCAGCCCTACTGCGACAACTACTTATACTGCGACCGCGACCGGGGCAGGTGGGAAGACGTCGGCGAGTGCGACCGTAACGGTGACACCCAATCCGTCACCGACGGTCAGTATCGTCGCGAACCCCACCTCGATCGCCTCGGGAAGCTCGTCCACGTTGACCGTGACCGCGACGAACGCCACCACGGTGACGATCGGCGGAAGCGATGGCAGCAGCTATACCCTGCCGTCGAGTGGAGGAACGCAATCCGTCAGCCCGACCGCGACAACAACCTACACCGCGACCGCGACCGGGCCTGGAGGGAGCGCCACGGCGGCCACAACCGTAAAGGTGACGACGCCAGGCTCTGTTCTAGATATCACCCATGTAATCTTCATGCTGCAAGAGAACCATACGTTCGACAATTACTTCGGCATGTTGAACCAGTACCGCCAGCAGAATGGGTGGAACGTTGGCGACAATGGCGTGATCTATACGGTGGATGGCCTGGACGAAAATGTGGGCCCGACCAGCAACCAGGACGATGAAGGCACGGTGTATCCGCTTTTCAAGTTCAAGAGCACCTGCATCGACGATGAGACTTCATCCTGGCTGGCAAGCTACGGCGACATCGAGCGCTACGATTTTCTTACTACACGCCATATCCTGATGGATGGCTTTGTACACAATGCTGAAGGCTTCGCGCAGAGCTGCCAGAGTTCCGGCACGTGCTCCGGCTCGTACACCGATCTGACCGGCCAGCGCGCGATGGGCTACTACGACCAGGTCTTTCTCAACTACTACTACTACATGGCATCCCAGTTCGCATTGTCCGATCGTTGGTTCTCGCCGGTGTCGAGCAAGAGTATTTCCAACCGCATTGCGACCTTTACCGGAGGCACGACCCAGGGTCTGGTCTATAACCCAGGCAATAACGATCATCTCCCCCAGCTTGACATACCGAATATTTTCCAGGAACTGGACACTGCAAAGGTGAAGTGGAAGATTTATTACACCGTCACCGACGGCTTTTGTTTCGCCGGCAGTTCCTGCTCCGGTTCACCGTATCCGGCGACCGATTTTTCGTCTCTGTCTTACTCGTATCGGTACTTGTACCAAAATCCGACCGCCGCTCCATGCACTTCTCCCACTCAGCCGTCCAGCGTGGTGGGCGATTCCTCGAACTCGTTCTGCATCGATCCGACCCATATTGCCCCCCTGTCGCAATACTTTACAGACCTCAACAACGGCACGCTTCCAAGCTTTGCATTCATTGAAGCCGGCTTCGGCAGAAATGACGAGCATCCAGGTTCGACCCAATCGATTCTGTTAGGTCAGGCGCAGGTGGCTAAAATTGTGAATGCTTTCATGGCCAGTTCTTCCTGGAAGGATTCCGTCTTCTTTCTCAGCTACGACGAGGGCGGGGGACCCTTCGATCATGTCCCACCGGTGCCCGGCTCCTCCAACCAAAACACCAATACCTCGCTGGGAACGATCCCGGACATCTCAACCATCGCGGTGAATCCGGATAGTTACAACCCCTGCTTGCCACCTGGCGGGACCCCTACGACCCATTGCGATCTTCAGTCGGGCGATCCCGGAACCAATCCGGGCGATGCACCCGCTGTCGATGGTTTTGCCGCACAACTCGGGTTCCGGTTGCCGAACATCGTCATTTCGCCATTTACCCGGCGGCATTATGTTTCGCACATTCCAATGGACCACACGGCGGTGATCAAGTTTGTCGAGAACCGCTTTATTGGCCCGAACGCGCATTTAACGAAGCGCGATGCCGCCCAGCCCAATCTGCTGGACTTTTTCGATTTCAACAACATTCCATGGGCCACGCCGCCGACGCCGCCGACGCCCGTCAGTTTGACCGATCCGTCCTCCCCCGGCTACAACACCTGCACCCCAACCAGCATGGGGCCATGAAGCAATTCAACAAGGCCCGGTTCAATGTGCTCGCGTCTTCGGTCGCGGAAGTGCTTTCGTGAACTGACACATCCGTTGGTTATTTATTATTGATCCGGCCCAATTGGAACGGGCCAATTTTTCCACCCTGGCCGGTCGCCGCGGCGACACGCGGCGAGGATGGAGCACCCGAATGCAATGCTTTTGGCCCAGATCAATCGTTGATCGTAATCGCGCTGGCCACATAGCGGGAACCATCGAAGTTCGCAGTCACGATCGCATGCGTTCCTTCCTGGAGATGGTGGACCACGGGAAGGCGGGCGGGATCGAAGAAAATCCGATAGCTTTTGTCGTCCCGTGGATCGACCATCACCAGGGTGTGGGCGTGCAAGTCGAGGAAAGCGATATTTCCACTGAACACAAATGCAGATCCTGGAGAGGCCAGGATCGAGATCTGGCGGGCAACGCCTCCGCCCTTGTTGTCGGATTCA
>JAJYVR010000049.1 GCA_021791935.1 Acidobacteriota bacterium | reverse complement strand
GGAGTTGCCTGGAGGAATCCTGGCAGAGTTTGACGCTTCAAAAGCTTCGCTACAAACTGTTCCTGCTCCCAGGTGAACTGACTCGCCCGCAGAACCGTCCGGTCCTCCGGCTCCGAGAGTCGCCGCTACTACAGGACCTGGCCAACGGCATCCTGCGCAAAGCTCACCGACTAAAGCCGATCCAGGTCTAAAATCGCAACCTTCACGCCGGATTCAGGAAATACGCAAGAATGCTTTCAGTATCAATGGCGCGGACAACACTTCCAAATGCAAGCAGGAGCAGGCTGGCAAACAGCCCATCCACGCGAACCTTCCCAGGGCTGAACTCGTTGAGCCAATTCAGGAATACGATCGCGAACGACGCCAGGTAGACAAGAGAATCAGGGAGCGCCCAAGTAGCGCCTTGTTGGGTGGCGGCAATCGCTCTGGCGCGAAAAGACAATATGCCCCGAACAAAAAAATAGGCGCATCCTATACTGGCGATAAAGATGACAAAGTTCGCCCAATAAAAAAACTGCAATTCCTGCATTCTTCCCGGGCGAGTGAGATATTTCGCAATCGCCAAGACCGCTGGATAACCTGGATTCCAGAGACCGTTAATGGCCTCATGCCATCTCCAATGCGTCAGCGAGCCGGCAATGTCCATGTAGGAAAGTGCATCGCCATCAATTTGATATGGGTCATAGCGAACATAGCCCAGCATGACAGCGGCCATGCAAGCCACATAGCTCAACTCAGGAGAATTGCGGCGCAGCCAGCGCTTCATCTCAATCCGATCATAAGCATCGAGCAAGAGAAAAATTTGAATCCGGTTAACCTGGCCAACGGACTACGCCTCAGCCTTTGCAATTCGTATGAACTAAACGACCACCGGCTGAAAGCCGGCTCAAGGCTCCGTGGGCGCTGTAATCTTAAAGCTCTCCGCATCCTCGTCCCATCTTTGATTCTCGATGTACTCCCGTATCGTCTTCTCGTCCACCGCGCCCACCGTCGCGCAAAAATATCCTCGCGCCCACAAGTGCTGCCCCCAATACCGCTTGCGCAGATGCGGAAACTCCTCCTGCAACCTTCGCCTCGACCGTCCTTTCAAGTACTGCACCAGCTTGGCCGGCGCCAACTGCGGCGGCGCTACCACCAGCCGATGAATATGATCCGGCCACACCGCTCCTCGCACAATCGTCACCTCTCGCGCCCCGCTTATCTGCCCGATCAGATCGCGCGCTCGCTCCGCTACTTCCCCGCGCAGCACCTTATACCGGCACTTCGTAATCCACACGATGTGATCTTTCACGTCCCACATCGCCTGCGCGCTCGTTCTGTATTCCACCATCGCTTCCCGAATCCAGCACGGTTGCTGAAAGCTCACCGCCTGAAAGGCGGTGGGCTTAGACCGGGAAGCTGGAACTAAAAATCCAAACATTGGACCCGGTCTCATAAATACCACAAGAAGAGTTTTAGGCAAGCCAGGGGGACCATGCCGAGGAAGTTTTCGATGTGGTACTCATAGCGGGTGACCAGTCTGCGGAACCATTGCAGCCAAGCGAACAGACGCTCCACCCGCCAGCGCCTCTTGTAGCGGCGCAGCTTTCTCCCGTCCTGGGTCTTGCCTCGATTCTCGCGGTGGGGCGCAATCGTCTCGATGTCGTAATCGCGCCGCAACTGCTCGTCGAGCCGGTCCGAGTCGTAAGCCTTGTCGCCGATCAGCCGCGCCGGGAGTTCGTCGAGGAAGCTTCCGGCCAGCGTTTCTTCGACCAGCTTGCACTCGTGGGGCGAGGCGCTTTCGACGTTGACGGCCAGAGGAAGACTGGTAACCGCGGCGATGGCCATGATCTGGCTCCCCTTGCCCCGCTTGGTTTTTCCCACCGCGAGGCCCCCTTTTTCGCGCTGGCGAAACTGCCGTCGATGAAGCCCTCGTCCAAGTCCAGCAAACCCTTTTCATGCAGCTCTTGGGCCAGCACCCGCAGGGCCTGCTCCAGTTGCCCGTTGCGCACCCATCGCTGAAAACGGCGATGGCAGGTCTGGTACGGAGGATCCTTCCCCGGCAACTCCCGCCACTGCGCCCCGGTGCGCAGAATCCACAACACCCCGTTCAACACCGCGCGCCTGTCCTGGGGCGGACGCCCGCGCCCATCCGACCGTCGCTCAAATTGCAGCAGCGGTTCCAATACCGCCCACTCCTCGTGGGTGACTTCTCCGCGTCCTCGCATCGGCAATTCGGGAGATCGTCAGAGCTACCCATTTTGTCCCGCTATTCCGCTCTGAACACAACTGAAATCTTCGCTCCGCTATTTATGAGACTGGTTCTCCTCCATCACCGGCTTGCCCGCCGCCGGACCAATGTTCCCCAACCCAAGAACCGCAGTCCCATTTGGAACCACGGCAACCAGATTCGACTTCGCTGTGTACTTGTAGACCAGGTCCGGTTCTCGGTGGATGGCCAGACAGGGAGCGGCGACCCCTGGGGTGTAGGCCAAACTTAAATCGCGCTGCGTCAGGCAAGGTTTTGTTGGGACGATCGAAATTTTTCCCGGTGGGTTGGAGGAGTGATACTCGAATGCATCTTCGTCGCGGACCATGGCAATTTTTTTCTCCCTACCGAGATTACTCTCGTTCGGGCGTTTGAGCCGGGCCCAGTCTTGTACTTGCAATTCCGAGCCCACGCGCGGCATCTCCCGGCGTAGATGCACAAGAAATCCGGAGAGATAGTGCGGGCCCGTCTGAAACTCGCCACAGTTGTCCAGTGAAACGTCGAATAAAATCAACTGGCTGCCGGAGCCGCATCAGTCGTCGCTGGTATCGTCTCGCGACAGGTCCGTTTGCTGACTTCAATCCTCTTCAAACGCGGACTATGTGACAATTGACGATCATGCGATCCTACGGATGTGGTTTGGATCACAGCGAATCCCGCTTCAAAAGCCTCATGCTGACAGACAAGGCCCGGGGTTTACACTATGCAGGTGGACAGAAACAGACGAGGCGCGTGGTTGATGCTGGCGATGACGGTCCTATGGATCGCGATGCCAGTGTCGGCGTGTCTGCGGGCCATGCAGCCGATGGGGCAACATGCGTGCTGCCACAGCATGGCACAGGCCTGCAACCCGTCCGCGATGAATCCGAATAGTTCATGTTGCCAGGCCCATCCGCAGAATCCGGCAACCACTGCCGTGCTTTCGTATTTTTCCGAACATGCACAGCAGCTCGCTTTTGTGTCGTATCCGGCCAGGTTGCCCTTACCCGCCGCGAGAAGCGCCCGCTGCGAACATGCTTTCGCACCACCTCCGTGGATTCTCACCTCCACTGGCGCCTCCATCCTCCGCATCTAGGATTCCCTTCGTTCGCAGGCTGAAACTGTGCCTTCGCGCGTCGTTCTGCGTCTACGCGCAGCGCAAACGCCCGAACTGGCCGTGAACTGCATGTTCTTACGAGGGAGCGATGAAAACTTTTACCTCTACAATTTGTGTTCTCCTGCTGGCTGCGCCTGTTTGCATGTCCCATGCGCAAGCGCCGGCCAAAAGCGATGGGCTGGGCGGCCTGGCCGCATTGTTTGTGGACCGCCAGCCGCCGCAGGATTCCGGGCCGGCCTTAACGCTGGACGATGTGGAACGAATCGCTCTCGCCAGGAACCCGGAGATTGAGGTGGCTGTCCGGCGAGTTGCCATCGCCGAAGCGCATGTTTCCGCAGCCGGGGCGCTCGACGATCCTATCGCGATGTATCGCGGATGGGGAGTGCCGCTACAGCAGCCGTGGAACTTCAATGACGCGCAGAACATGTTCAGCGTCAGCCAGATGCTGCCAGGGCCTGGCAAACGGGGGCTGCGCACCGGCGTGGCCCAGTCCGACGTGGCTGAATCGAAAGCGGAGTTGCAGCAGGCCCGACTGGATGTTCGCGTCCGCGTCCACAAAGCCTTCGACGACATGCTGCTTGCCGCCGACGAATTGCGGGTCCACCAACAGCACATTGCCATCGCTCGCCAGGCCATTGAGGCGGCGCGAATCAAGTATGCGGTGGGAAAAGTCCCGCAGCAGGACATCTTGAAGGCGCAGGTCGCGCTGACCCAGTTGGCGGAACACATGATTCGCTTCGATCGGGACGCCGAACTGGCGCGCGCGCGCCTCAACACGCTGCTGGGGCGCGATCCGGCCGCGCCGCTCAGCGTCCGTGGAAAGTACGCCGTGTTGGCGCCGCTGCCAGACGAGCAGGCGCTGGAAGTTCTGACGCTTCACTCGCGGCCCGATTTGGTCGCGGCCCGGGAAGCCGCCGAGCGCAGCCACAAAGAGCAAGCGCTGGCGAAGAAGGCTTACGTTCCCGACTTCACCGTTACTGGCGGGTACATGCTGATGCCGCCGACGATCGCGCTGCGCAACGACTATATGGTGGAGGGCTCGATGAATCTGCCCTGGTTGAACCATCGCAAGCACGATGCGGAGATTGCCGAAGCCGCAGCAAGTGCCACCGAACAGGACGCCGAGCTGGCCGCGCTGCGCAATGCCGCCTTCGGTCAGGTCCAGGAGGCGCTGGTCCAGGCACAGGCCGCGCAGAAGTTCGCGCTTCTGTATCGCGACCAGCTCCAACCGCAGGCCGAGGCAACGCTACAGTCGAGCGTGATTGCCTATGAGAACGATAAAACCGACTTTCTCGATCTGCTCGACAGCCAGATGACCGTCATCGATATCGATCTTGCCTGGGTGCAGGCGGTGGCCGACTTCGACACGCGCCTCGCCGATCTCGAACTCGCCACAGGAACTCCTCTCGACGAGGCCCAGACCACCACCCTGGAGGTGAAACCGTGAAGACCCGCACGTATCAGATTGCGCTTGTGTCGACCGTTGCTGTCTGCGTTTTGCTTGCGGCAGCGCTTCTCCATGTCCTGTTGCCCCGCGATCACAGCGCTTCGCAAGTTTCTGAGAGCCCGGTAATCGCGCGCGGACCCGCAGTGCCTGCCCAGCCCATGCCGCCTGGAAGCGCTGCGCCCTCGAAGGGCGAGCCTGCGTTGGCCCCGGTGCAAATTACGCCGCGACGGATGCAGAGCATTGGGGTGGAGACCGGGACGGTCGAGTACAAGCAGCTTGACAACGATGTCCGGGCCACCGGGAATGTCGATATCGACGAACGCCTGCTCTCGTATGTGCAGACGCGCTTTCCGGGGTGGATCCAGGATGTGTTTGCGAATGCGACCTACCAGTATGTGCGCCAAGGGCAGCGCCTGTTCACCGTCTACAGCCCGGACCTGGTCAGCAGCGAGCAGGAATATCTGCTGGCCCGGCAGGACCAGAAGAGTTTTTCGCAGGACGCGCATGGCATGGCCGCGCACGAGAGCGGTTGGCTGCTACAGGCCGCGGAGGAGCGGCTGCGGCAATTCGGCGTTCCCGCGCAGGCGATCGCAGAGCTGGAGCAAAGCGGCAAAGTGCAGCGCAATATTGCGATCGACTCGCCGGTCTCCGGCTACATTATCGAGCGCAACGCCTTGCCCAACGCGTACGTGCAGCCGGACACCAAATTGTACACGATTGCCGATCTGTCCACGGTGTGGGTGTACGCCAACGTGTTTCAGGATGACGTGGGACGGCTGAAGCCTGGAGATGCAGCTTCCATCACAGTCGATTCGTATCCGGGACGAACTTTCTCTGGGAGGATCGACAACATCCTGCCCCAGGTCGATCGGGCAACGCGGACCGTGCGCGTCCGGCTGGCGATTGCCAATCGCGGTCTAAAGCTGAAGCCCGGCATGTTTGTGAATGTCGATCTGAAAGCTCCGCTGGGGCGGCAGCTCACGGTCCCCGCATCCGCAGTGTTTCAAACGGGGACCCGCCAGTTGGTTTTTCTCGATCAGGGCGATGGCAACCTCGATCCGAAGGAAGTGGTGCTCGGTCCACGCGCAGGGGACGAATATGTGGTGCTGAAGGGCCTCAAAGTCCACCAGAAGATTGTGACTTCGGCGAACTTCCTGATCGATTCGGAAAGTCAGCTCCAGGCCGCCTCCGGTTCCTTTGCTCCTCCGCCGCCCGGCGCGGGAAGCAACAACTCCGCACCGAGCGCGCAAGCCAAAATCGATTTCACCACCGACCCCAATCCACCGCATAAAGGAGGCAATACCTTTCGCGTGCAACTCACCAATGCATCTGGAGCGCCGATCGTCGGCGCGCAGGTGGCGGTCACGTTCTATATGCCCGCGATGGCCGCAATGGGCATGTCCGCAGTGAAGACGACTGTCACGCTCAGCGACAAAGGCAACGGTTTGTATGAAGGCCAGGGCAATCTCGGTTCCGGCGGCAGTTGGCAGATCACCATTGCCGCGCAGCAGAACGGGAAAATGCTTGCGACCAAGCTGCTCCATGTGGACATTGAAGGAGGCATGTAACCGTGATTTCAAGAATCATTGAACTCTGCGCCCGCAACCGCTTCCTCGTCTTCACTGCGGTGCTGTTCCTGACGCTGGCTGGTATCTGGTCGCTGAAACATGTGCCTCTCGATGCATTGCCGGACATCTCGGATGTGCAGGTGATTGTCCATACGAGTTGGAGCGGAGAACCGCCGGATGTCATCGAAGATCAGGTCACCTATCCCATCGTCACCGCCTTTCTCTCTGCTCCACGCGTGAAAGCCGTTCGCGCGCAGACCATGTTCGGCGACTCCTACGTTTACATCGTCTTCAAAGATGGCACGGACCTCTACTGGGCACGGTCGCGAGTCCTTGAATACCTGCAGCAGATCAGCGGTCAGATCCCAGCGAACGTTCATCCGGCAATTGGGCCCGATGCCACCGGCGCAGGCTGGGTCTATGAATACGCAATCGTCGACAAGAGTCACAATCTAAATCTGGCCGACCTGCGCACTCTACAGGACTGGCATTTGCGCTATGAGTTGGAAACCGTGCCCGGAGTGGCTGAGGTTGCCACCATCGGCGGCTACGTGCGCCAGTATCAGGTGCAACTCGATCCCAATAAGCTGCTGGCCTATGGAATCCCTTTGTCCACCGTGATCGACAAAGTCAAGCAGAGCACAAACGAAGTCGGCGGACGGGTACTCGACCAAAGCGGCGCGGAGTATATGGTCCGCGGCCTCGGCTATCTTCACTCGCTCGACGACCTGCGATCGGTCGCGGTTGGCAGCAAGAATGGGACGCCCGTGCTGGTGCGCGATGTCGGCACCGTCTCGTATGGCCCAGATATTCGCGAAGGCGTTGCCGAATGGAATGGCGATGGCCAGACCGTCGGCGGCATCGTTGTCATGCGCCAGGGTGAGAACGCTTTGAAGGTAATTGAAGGCGTCAAACAGAAACTGCGCGAGATTGCGCCATCGCTGCCTCCGGGGGTCGAAATCATGTCCGGCTACGACCGCTCCGGCCTGATCGAAGCATCGATCAAAACGCTGCAGCGCGACCTGCTGGAAGAAGTCGCCATTGTCAGCCTGATCATCGTTGTTTTTCTGTTCCACTTTCGCTCGGCGCTCATCGCCATCGTCGCGTTGCCCATTGCCGTCCTGGTATCGTTCCTTCCGATTTACTTTCTCGGCGTCACGTCGAACATCATGTCGCTGGGCGGCCTGGCACTCGCCATCGGGGTCCTTGTCGATGCGTCGATTGTGATGGTCGAAAATGGCTATCGCCATCTGTCGGAGCGGCAGCAGGACAGCAAAACTCCGCTTACGGAGCCGGAACGCCGCACCGTTTTGATCAAAGCCGCCAAGCAGGTCGGTCCGGCGTTGTTCTTCTCGCTGCTGATTATCATCGTGTCCTTCTTGCCGGTCTTTATGCTCCAGGCGCAGTCGGGACGCATGTTCCGCCCACTGGCGTGGAGCAAGACGCTCTCCGAAGCCTGCTCCTCCATCCTTGCCATCACTCTGGTTCCGGTGCTGATGACGATGCTGATCCGTGGCCGGTTGCGTCCGGAAAGCGCCAATCCTATCTCGCGTGTTACGCAGGCCATTTACCGGCCAATTCTCCGCTTCTGCCTGCGCCATCGCAAGCTCACGATTGCGGTGAATCTACTTTTTCTGCTGCTCACGCTTCCGCTTGCTTTTCGCCTGGGCAGCCAGTTCATGCCGTCGCTGTTTGAAGGCTCGACATTGTATATGCCGACAGCGCTACCGGGACTTTCCATTGGCCAAGCCACAGTGCTGCTGCAGGAGCAAGACAAAATCCTGCGAACTTTCCCTGAGATTGAGAGCGTCTTCGGCGCCGTGGGACGCTCGGACAGCGCAACAGACAATGCGCCTTTGGATATGTTCGATACTACGTTGATGCTGAAACCGCGCAGTCAATGGCCAGCAGGCATGACCTACGAAAAGCTTATCCAGACAATGGATGCCAAGCTCCAGTTTCCCGGGTTGTCGAATACCTGGACCATGCCGGTGGAAAACCGGCTGGACATGGAGCTGACCGGCATTAAAACGCCGCTAGGCATCAAGGTGCAGGGGACCACTGTAGACGGCATCCAGCAACTTGCGTCGCAGATTCAGACTGTCCTTGCGAGCATGCCTCAGGTCAGTTCTATTTTTGCCGAAAAGGTGGCGGAGGGCTTTTATGTCAACGTCGCGGTCAATCGAGAGGAAGCTGCGCGTTACGGACTGACCATCGCAGATGTCCAGACCGCAGTGTCCTCTGGAATCGGCGGCCAGGACATCGCCGAGAACATCCAGGGGCGGGAGCGCTTCCCGATCAATGTCCGCTATCAACAAGGCTTCCGGGACAGCATCGAGAAGATGCGAGACGTTCTCATTGGTACGCCGTCAGGCGCGCAGATTCCTCTTGGACAGGTAGCGAAGATTTCATTCTCCAACGGCCCAGCGATGATCCGCGATGAAGATGGCGCGCTGACCGGTTACATCTATATCGACCTAAATACCACGAATTACGGCGGGTTCGTTGCGCAGGCCGATAAGCAGATTCACGACAAACTCAAATTGCCCGCGAACTACACCTTCCAATGGTCGGGCGAGTACCAGTTTGAGCTAGAGGCAAAACAGCGCCTGAAACTCATCCTGCCGATCGTCTTTTTCGCGATCTTCATTCTGTTGTACATGGTCTTTCATTCCGTGACGGAAGCGCTGGTGCTTATCTTTCCCACCATCTACGCCATGACCGGGGGACTGCTGCTGCAATGGATACTTCACTACAACTTCAGCGTTGCCGTTGCGGTGGGCTACATCGCGCTGTTCGGCATCGCGGTTGAAACCGGCGTGGTGATGGTGGTGTACCTGGATGAGGCCTTCCAGAGCCGTCTCGCCCAGGATTCGCCGATGAATGAAGCCGATCTGGAGCAGGCCGTCATTGACGGCGCGGTGCAGCGCCTGCGGCCCAAGTTGATGACAGTGACGGCGGTCATCCTGAGCCTGGCGCCGATCCTCTGGGAAACCGGCATCGGCTCAGACGTGATGAAACCCATCGCCGCCCCGATCGTCGGTGGAATGATTACATCCACCATCCATGTGCTGATTCTTGTTCCTGTGTTTTTTCTGCTCATCAAGCGCAGGGAATTGCGTCGAAGCGGGTCCACTGCAAACCCAGACCGGTGACCCACGCCGAATCGCGTCTCATGACCGCACTTCATGGATTTGTGAGATCAAAAGTTAACGCCGTCATTCTTCGCTTCGCTCAGAATGACGGCGCATCTTTAGAAGAACCGCCTTACGCTTCGGCAGGAATCGGGTCGACGGCGACAAAGCGTCCGGTACGACCGCGGTCCACAAAGCGCACGCGCCCGTCGATCTTGGCATACAGCGTGTCGTCGCTGCCCAGACCCACGTTCAGGCCTGGCTTGAGGCGAGTGCCGCGCTGGCGCACGATGATCGAACCGCCGGTGACAACCTCACCGCCAAACCGTTTCACTCCCAGCCGCTGCGAATTTGAATCGCGCCCGTTCCGGGAACTGCCTAATCCTTTTTTATGTGCCATCGCTTAATCCTTGAAATACAGTTCTTGAAGTTCAATCTCGTATCAGCCGCTCGACGCGGCGAAATGCCATCCGCACTTAGCTGGCTGCAGTAAAGCTCTGCCCGTCGACCTGAATCTCGTGGATCTTGATTTCGGTGTAGGACTGGCGGTGCCCCTGCATCTTTTTGTATTGCTTTTTCCGCTTGAAGTGGAAGACCAATATCTTCTTCGCGCGTCCTTCGTTGACCACCGACGCCAGCACCTTGGCGGAGTTTGGCTTGGCCAAACCGGCGCCATCCTGGCCATCTGTGGAGGCGGCCAGCACCTCAGTGAATTCAATGTTGCCTTCGGCCTGCGCCAGTTTTTCCACCCGCAGCACATCCCCGGGCGCCACGCGATACTGCTTTCCGCCGGTGCGAATAATTGCGTACATAACTCGAACTCCTCCGCACCCTCTGGCTTGCGCCGGGCGCCAAAAATTTCAGGCGGAACAATTGTCCCTTTGAGCCGCAGTGGATGCTGCGGAAATCGGGGTCCATCCAGCGCATTGCAGAACGCATGCGCGAAGCGAATCGCCTAACCAATTAAGAATACTGGTTATGGCCGGGGCGCGTCAACCGTTCTGTCGGTGTGAAGCCACTGCGGCCAGCGCTTTTCCGCGGATTGAAATAGATAGACCGCCAGAATCGCAATCAGAGGCTCCAGCGGATCGCGGAACCGCGCGTGGACCGTGACGAAATAGTAGATCGGCGGGATCAGCAGAAAGGCCCACGCAAACAACCATGCAGCCGGCTTGCGGCGGTTCAACGCCAGGGCGAGACCGAAAAGTCCGGCAATGCTGGCGAAGGCAAAATTCGCGACCCGGAAAGGCTCGATGTACCATTTGCCCCCGGTCGGGTGGGGAACGCTGATCCAGAAAAAGTAGAGACGTTTGAGAGAATTTCGCAGGAACAGGCCCGGATCGCCCTCAATATAGTTCCATGCCAGCCGGCCGCGCATCTGCGCATAGGCCACTTCGCCCATTTCTTTGTAGAGGCGAAGCTGGTCCGGGGCCTCAAACGGGTGGTTGTACTCCATCAAAAAGCCCATGGCGCCGGGGCCATTGCCCAGATACAATTCCGCCCCGAAGTTGGCGCGCATGGGAATAAATTTGTGGAAGACCAAGGCGTTGCGAATGATCCATGGGGAAATGCAAAGAATAAACGCGAGCGCCGCAAGCCCAGCGAATCCTACCTGTTTTCGAAGATGATGTGTTCCGCATAACACCCACAGCCCGCACGCCGGCAGATACAGCAGCAAGGAAGGATTGCTGAGACCCAGGATTCCCCAAAGCAGGCCGAAGATCAACCAGCGTCGCATGGTGCGACCGTCGTCTCTGGAACGCGCATCCGCCTTCGCGATATCGGCTGAGGTCTCTCCGATGCGCCGCATGCGCAAGGCGAGCACCAGAATTACGGTCATCAGCCAGGTGCTCAGCGTCATCTCCCAGACCCAGCGAACCGCATATTGCATGGCCGCCGGATAGAGGGCCCAGATCCAGGCCGACCACACAGCGACACGACGGTTGAAGCAGCGGGCGGCAATTTCATAGGTGGTGAGCGTGGTAAGAGCGGAGAAGAAGCTGTTGACGGCTAAGACGACCCAGGCCGAACGCAGCGTGTAGACGCCGAAAATCTTGAATATTCCTGCGAGCAGCAGCGGGTACAACGGAGGGACCCAGGTGGTGGGTCCGGTGTGGCCGATGAATGGGTCCGCGTATCCGTGGCCGGTCGCCAGCGCCCTGGCGACGCGGCCCATTTCCCAGCCAAACTGAAAGTGGTCGCCATCTGTCCGGAAGCGATAGGTGTGGGCCAGCGTCATGTACAACACGCGCACCAGGAACGCGACCCAGAATACTGTCCATGTCGATCGAAAGTGGGTCGATTGAGATGGAGCCGGAACAGCGCGCGTTTGGCTTTTCGGTGGATCGGATTGGGAAGAATTCGGGGTCTTCACAGGGAGCAGTTCTTACAGCAAGTGTTGCAAGGATGGAAGCGAGAAACTTCGTGGCCTCTGGGTCCCGCGTTGCCGCGCTGTGACGTGTCGAGATTGCTCACGGGCCATGTTTTCTGTACACTTATACCTTGGGTCGAAGGGGATTTTCTGCAAACAGAAAACTCCTGGCGTGTCGGACATTCCGGTGCGGCGTACCGCAGGGTGCAATTCCCAAAGCCACATCCACATTTGCAGGATACAGGATACAGATCATGGCACAGATATGTGAAATTTGCGGGAAGAAGCCGCAGTTCGGCAACAACGTTTCCCACGCGCACAACGTGACCCGTCGCCGCTGGAATGTCAATCTCCAGACCGTCAAGGCGAAGGTGAATACCGCGAACAAGCGCATCCGCGTCTGCACCGGCTGCATCAAGTCCGGCAAAGTCGTCAAGGCGTAAGTCTCCGCCAGGCTGTATCTCCGCAGCCCAAAAATCCTTCCTTTATGCGGTTTTTCAAGAAAAAACTGAAGCAGGAACATAAAATCATGCGGCAGGCGGAGCTCGCCAAGGGCGCGCTGCTGCCGGAGTACCACCGCCCGACCGCCGAATGCCCCCATCCGGAACATTGGAGCATGTACGACTCGATGACGGCCGAGGCGGAGGTGCTGGAATTTCTCCGAACTCTGATCACGACCATCAAGCCAAATCTCGTGGTCGAGACTGGCTCCTTTCTCGGTGTCAGCACGCTCTGGATTGCGGAAGGCTTGAAGCGCAACGGTTTTGGCAGGATCGTGAGTTGCGAGTTCGATCCGGTTGTCTATGCCAAGGCGCGGGAAAACATCGCCAGCTCCGGCCTTGCGGAATGGATTGACCTGCGCAATGAATCCAGTCTGGAAATGCAGGTGGATAGCGGCATCGATCTGCTGTTCAGCGACAGCGATCCGCCCATACGGGAGCAGGAAGTCAAGCGGTTTCTGCCACAGATGAAGACGCACGGACTCATTCTGATGCACGATGCCAGTTCCCATTTGAAGATCGTTCGCGAAGCCGCGCTGAAAATGGAGGCGGAGGGCTTGCTGTCGGTCGTTCTGCTGCCCACTCCGCGTGGCCTGGTAGTTGCGCAGAAGCGCGCCGGACGTCAATAAATCAAGACAATCGAATCTTTCCGGCAATGGCTTCGTCCGCCGTCCGCCGGCCAATCCGCATCCTACTTCATCGTGGATAGCTTACCCAGACAATTGATCGCCGGCGTCGCAGTCGCGGAGGGCTCACGCGCTTGAAACCCAGAAACTGGTTATCCATTTGACTCAGGTAGCCCCAAGGGGTAGTGGTCAGAGGCGTTGCTGGGGTTGAGCCAAGTCTACGATCTGCCGATAAGTGGTTGGTTCCGTTGCCACAGCCTGTTGGGCGAGGCGATAAAACAGTTTGCCCCGGCTGCGCGACTTGCGCCGGTTGAAGCGGAATGCGAACTCGTCCAGGTAATCCTGGAGATGTTCGACCCGGACGGCTCCCTGATGCGTTCCCAGTAGCCATCGCTTCAGCAGGGAGAAGACGCGATGGACCCGCGGCAGCAGGTCGGACGCCTGTTCAGCGTGGTCCTTAAGATAGGTGATCCCGTGCCGGTAGTCGTTAGCTTCCAGCGGCAGGTACCCCAGCCAGCCATCGGTGTGAACGGTGCTGCCGGGTTCGATGCTGTCTTGAACGAAGGCAAGCAGGCTCGACGACGAAGCGTCTGGGACGTGCCGCAACCGAATGCGTCCGATCCCACGGCCATCTTCCTCGGCCCCCACCACGATCAGCGCCTTGTCTTGCGTCTGTCGGCCGCGCACCCCTTCTTCGGCGCCGCCCAAATAGCTCTCATCCACCTCGACGGCGCCTGCCAGCCGTTCGCGTCCGGGCCGGATCATCGCCCGCCGCAGCTTATGCAGACACGTCCAGGCCGTCTGATAGCTGCCCCATCCAAGCACCTGCTGAAGGCCCAGCGCGCTGACCCCGTTCTTCTGACTCGTCATCCACCACATGGCTCGAAACCACACCGTCAACGGCGTCCTCGTATCCTGGAAAACTGTTCCCGCCGTCACCGAGATCTGGTGGCCACAACCGGCGCGCTGCCAGCGTCCGGAAGCCAAAGGCCATGCTTTGCCCATCCCGCAGCGGGGACAACCAAACCCACTTGGCCAGCGAAGTGCAAACAGACACTCCCGGCAGGCTTGCTCGTTGCTGGATCGACGCTCCAACTCGGCCTGCGTGCGAGGATAATCCTCGATCTCCATAACCGAAAACGCTACAGGTTGCGGCTACCTGAGTCAAATGGATAACCCGATGGCCACCTGGCCCGCTTTCTTTTGGATGTGGTATCGGCGCTGGATGTTTCGATATTCTGTTTCATTACTCCTCCTAAGTATGTCTGCTGTCTCTCGCCTGCGTTGCTTTTTAAGGCCCTCTTCTGTAAGTGGGGCGATCGATTACAGCTTCCGTAACTACCACCCTCTCTGCTACCTTGACAAATTTGTCAGGTTTAAACCAATTCATTTCGAGAAACGATCTTATGGGACCAGTACGAGCGCAGCGCCATTTGCACCGGCACCGACGCTTCAATGCCTGTTTTCACTGGCGCATTTACTTTACTTCCTAGAATCACAGCATCCAGAAAGTTTCTGGTATGCGCCCGCTCTAGGCTTTCCGTCGATTTGACGCGTACCGGTTCTCCTTCATTGGGGGTAAATGTATAGCCATCTCGGCCCAGGTCCAGTGTTCCCTGGGTCCCTTCAAAGAAGACAGAAGGATGGTTGTTTCGAATGGAAAGTACGGACGATTCAAAGTTCAGGTTCCACGTATCGTATTGAACGATCGCGCTGACTGTATCCGGATTTTGTCGGCCGTCGTGGAGTTGATAGATACCACCGAGGGCCGCTGCGTTGGCAGGTTGTGCGTCGTCGAGCATCCACTGCGCGACATCGACCCAATGCGTCATAATGTCGGCAAGCAGGCCATTTCCGTAATCCGGGAAATACCGCCACGCTGTGTACCGGATCGTCTGATAGGGCACTTTGGGAGCTGGCCCCAGAAAAAGGTTCCAGTCCAGCCCCGCAGGCTTCGGCTCTGGAGTGATGTTGCGCCGCTGCCAGGAAAAGTTGTGCCACACTGCGCGAGCAAAAACCACATTGCCAAGTTTCCGCTCCGCAAAAATCTCCTGCTTGGCGCGAAAATAGTGCGATCCACTTCGCTGCTGCATGCCGCACTGCGCGATCCGTTTGGATTTCTTCTCAGCGTCAAGCAGGGCAGAGCGCTCATCCCAGTGGTGCAGTGTCGGCTTCTCAAGATAGACGTCTTTGTCCGCTTCCAAAGCAGCTTTGGCGATGGTGACATGCAGATGATCGGGCGTGGATATGAGGACTGCATCGATGTCCTTGCGCGAAAGCATGTCCTGGTAAGCGATGGACGCGTGCGGCTTCGGAGCGTTTTGAGGCAAACGTGCCAGGAAGTGGCTCGTCTGCGCGTCATAGATATCGCAGACAGCAAGTATCTGCACGCGTGGATCGGCAAGAAATCCGCCGCTGACAATCGTTCCGCGCCTGCCCAGGCCAATGACACCCAAGCCTACTCTATCGTTGGCTCCCAGGATGCGCGCATAGGAACGGGCACTCAAGGCTGCGGCAGTTGCTGTTCCCGTGTATAGAAAATCACGACGATTCATGCGGAAAATGCTCCTTGCAAAGCTTGGAATGCTGGCCCCATGACCTTCATGCCATATTTTGCGCCGCTTAGACGCTCTTCTTCGTTCAACACCCACCCCTTCCAGCGCAAATGCTTTAGTGTTGCTGCAACTTCCGCCAGCGGAAATGTTCCTTGCCCCAGCGGAACTTGCGATCCATTTCTGTAATCACGCAAATGCAACCCGACAATCCGTTGATGGTATTTGCGCAGAAATGCTGGAATGTCTGCGCCCTGGATCTGATGCCGGGGTGACTTCCCGCCTCCTTTCCAAACGCCGTAGATGAGTCAACCGATTGCCAAGGTGCTGGCTGCCACGGCGGAAAATACATGCAAAATTTGCTGCCGTGTTACCGGCTCTTTATCCACTCCTGCTGTCATTCGCTCTACCATTCTGGGCTACAAGTGTGGCGGCCATACATTATAAGCACGCAAGAAAATCGTTGTCAATGGATAGTTATAGATAGCTATAGATTAATGAAATAGGATAGTGGGATAGCTGCCTAAGTACAGTAGCCCCTACCTATTGTGGACATGGATGAAGTTGGTGCAAATCAATCCTTGAGGAAGACATGGGTGCGGTCGAAGGTCGTGCCCATGTTCCCGATACTTTGTGGGGGCACGCAGCGGGGAACCGGCGCTCATCCGATCTCCGCGATCTCTTTTAATTTCTGCAGTTGGAGCAGCAAGCCCCGCTCCCAACTCAGTTGCTCCAGATACGTGATGCAGATCGCCTCGTCCTCAAATCAGGGTCGAAATTCCTGCCGAGTTCCCGGAGATAATGGATCAGTAAACACCCCCTGTAGAGCCTACTGTACTAAGGCAGTGTTAAGAAATAACAATTTCACTTGCGGGGCAGAATCTCGTAGTTCCATTCGCCATGAAATTTAGTGGCTCTGTTGACATCCTCTCTATGGGAAGCGGAAAGCAGGCAGCCAGAGGCGGTATAGGTTGAAGGCCAAGCCGAGCAGGAGAGCTTGGCGGGATTGCGTGTGCAGAGTT
>JAJYVR010000048.1 GCA_021791935.1 Acidobacteriota bacterium | reverse complement strand
TGTATGAGCTGGACGCGCGGTTAAAGCGGTCCGCATCTCCAGTTCCCTACGTGGCAGTTCTGGGAAGTATCGACGACGAATTGCTGGACGAGCTTTGTGCGCAGCACCATCCTGAGATGTTGTACCACACCGCCGCGTACAAACACGTCCCGCTGATGGAATCCAATCCGCTTGCAGTTGTTCACAACAATGCGCTCGGCACCTATCGCATGGCGCAGGCTGCGGTGCGGAATCGAATTCATCATATGCTGATGGTTTCGACGGACAAAGCTGTGCGTCCCGCAAGCATCATGGGCGCGTCGAAGCGGATGGCGGAGTTGGCCCTGCTCGGATGCGCGACTGCTTCCACGCGCATGACCTGCGTTCGGCTCGGCAATGTCCTCGGTTCGCAGGGCAGCGTGGTTGGAGTTTTTCTCGAGCAGATTGGCCGGGGCGACCGTGTGACGGTGACGCATCGCGATGCGGAGCGATACTTCTTTACGATGGAAGAAACTGTTTTTTTGATTCTGGAGGCCGCGTCCGCAACGCAGGACAAGCAAATCCTGGCTCCCGACATGGGAAGGCCAACGAAGATACTGGACCTGGCGGACCAGTTGGGTGTCATGCGTCCCGACCTGCCGCTGCTGATCGCGGACCGCTATGAGATGCTGGCGCCGGCCGCCGTTGCGCTTGCACTCCGCATTCCCATCGCGCACATTGAAGGCGGCGAAATCAGTCAGGGCGCCATCGACGATGCCGTACGAAATGCATTGACGAAAATGGCGCATATTCACTTTACGTCGACCGAGGCGGAGCGCCAACGGGTCATTGCCATGGGAGAAGAACCGTGGCGCGTGCATTGGGCCGGCGCTCCGTCGCTCGACCATTTGCGGCGAGCAACGCTGCTGCGCCGCGATGAAGTCGATGACGTTTGCAACTTGACCTGAGCCAGCCGACGATTTTGCTGGCCTATCATCCGGTGACCATCGCACGCGATACGGTGCGGGAAGCGGATGCCTTGTTCGCCGCGCTCGGCAAGACCGGCCTGCGCCGCTGCCCAGCCGCGAAGCGGAATGACCAGCGGGCCGCCGGCCAAAGCGTCTACGATGCGCAGCATCGCCCCATCGCCGCCGACGTTTTTTTTGAAGACGGGTCCGGTGGTCTTTATGGATGTTGCCAAGCAAGCTGGCCTGACCACATGGCATCGCATGACCGTTCATTTCTCGTGATGGATGGACTCGTGGATCGACTCCGATTGCACAGCGGGGCTGTCAGACTCCAAGTTTGGCGAGCACAGCAGGCGGGCAGCCCTGCCAGTCGGCTTGCGGTTCGTTGCCGACATACGGCAGATCGCGGATTCCCATCTCGCTGGTATAGAACCCGCTCAGCGTGAGGTCGCGAAACTGGTTGAAGAATGCGACGGCGTGGGCGTCCTCCGGCGCGGCCCTTTGCGGCCAGGCGATGCGGTCGAGGATTTTTTGTTGCTCGTCCGAGGCGCAATCCACGAAGCTGTGCTTGTAGCTGCGGTTGCACTCGGCGTCGAGCCACGCCAGCCCTTCGCGAATCTCCACCAGAAGGTCGCCGCGCTGAAAGTCGAGCCAATCGTCGATGAACTCCGGAACTCCAGCATCGGTGGCGCTGCCGGAAATCTCGTCCGCGGGAAGGACCCAGTCGCTCAACACGCCGACTGTTTTCCACTCGTGGGGAGTGAGGACGCGCAGCTTCCAGGGAGTCGAATCCTGCGGCATCGCGGAGGCGTCGGGCAGCGATTGCGCCACTTCCGCAGCCAGCGATGAGAGAGGCAGAAGCGCTGCCACGGGCAGGGCCATCATCATTTTCAGCATGGCCCGCCGCTGAAAGCGCAGGGTCCTGTTCGGCGGAGCGGTTTTTCCTTCGAGGTCTCTCATTCTTTCCCTCTGAAACAGAAATGCATTCTTGCTACACGCTCTGTGTGCGAGCCTGCGCGGCGATGTATTCGGACGTCCGCCACGCCAGCGCCAAAATCGTCAGTGTAGGATTCTTGTCCGACAGGCTGACGAAGGGCGCGCCATCGGCGACGAAAAGGTTCCTGCAGTCCCATGCCTGGCAGTGGGAGTTCAGCACGCTGGTCTTTGGATCGCTTCCCATGCGCGCGCCGCCGACCTCGTGAAAGGCCACGCCGCCCGCCGAAATTCCCCATTGCCGGTCCACTCCGTAGGACTCGATCGTCTTCCCGCCCATCGTCTCGACAATCTGCTGAAAGGTTTCCTGCATGTGGCGCGCCATGTGAATCTCCTCGTCGCTCCACTGAAAGTGGAATTTCAGAACGGGGATTCCCCACTGGTCCACGGCAGTTTTGTCTATTTCGCAATAGCTTTGCGGGTTGGGAATCATTTCTCCCCTGCCATGAAAGCCGACCAGAGAACCGTACAGGCTGCGGCTTCTCTGTTTCAGGGCCTTGCCATAGCCGCCGCCCAGCAGGGTCTCCGATCCAGTCATCAATCCGGGAGCGGGCATGCCGCATCGGCCGCCGCCGATTTCGATGTGGTAGCCGCGGGAAAAAGGGAGCTTCCCCTGCAACTGCTGCCGGTAATTCCACCAGGGCATGTAGAGATGCATGCCGCCCACGCCGTCCTCGTTATGAGCGGGCAGATCCATCATCGATGGAATCCATCCGGTCACGTCGGACATGACGGTATCCATCAGATAGCGTCCGACCAGTCCGCTGGAATTGGCCAGGCCGTCGGGGAAATGCGGGCTGCGGGAGTTCAGCAACAGCCGCGCTGTTTCGCATGCGCTTGCCGCCAGAACAACGACCTTGCCGCGCACCTGGACCTGCTCGCCGGATTTTTTGTCGATATAGGAAACGCCCGTGGCGCGTCCGTCCGGGCCCGTCAGGACTTCCCGCGCCATCGCGCCGCAGCGAATCTCCAGGTTCCCGGTGAGCTGGGCC
Source organism: Acidobacteriota bacterium (assembly GCA_021791935.1). Classification (GTDB taxonomy): domain Bacteria; phylum Acidobacteriota; class Terriglobia; order Terriglobales; family Acidobacteriaceae; genus JAKAAZ01. The sequence continues at coordinate 13,675 of JAJYVR010000048.1, read as the reverse complement.
GGATACAGCAGCACGTCCGGCGAAGAAAAGTTCGATCCCATCCGGCAACCGCGATTGCATTGCGACACATAATGGCACGCGGGACGATCGTTCAGCGGCCGGGTGAGGATGGCGAGCCGCGAAGGAATGCAGGGAATGTTCAGGGCCTTGCATGCCTTTTGCACAAGGAGTTCATAGCAGCGCGGCGCCGGCGGCGGCTGAAATTTTCCGTCCGGAAGGTTCTCCATCCCTTCAACAGAGCCGAATACGCCGATCAGTTCTTCCGTCTTGTCGTAATACGGCGCGAGTTCCTCATAGGCGATGGGCCAGTCGAAGCCCTTGCCGTCGCGGCTGTACGGCTTGAAGTCGTAGGGGCCATTGCGCAGCGAGATGCGGCCCCAGGCATTGGTGCGGCCCCCCAACATGCGGGAGCGAAACCATTTCCAATCTGTCCCAGTGGCGCAGGTGTAGGGTTCGCCTTCGACGTTATATCCGCCGACGATGGCTTCAAATCCCCCGGGACCGAACGGGGTCTTGGACGCGCCCCGGTGTGGCGCATCGTAGCCCCACTGCAGCCATTTCGAGTCCTTGGCCGTGTCGTACCAGTCGCCGGCTTCCAGCATCAGGCACTTGGCCCCAGCGCGCGTCAGGGTATACGCGGCCATGCCGCCGCCGGCTCCAGAGCCAACAATGATGGCGTCGTACATGTCGCCGGTGAGAATGGACTGCATCATTTCGGGGAGTCTCCAGTGACGGTCGAAGTTGTTTGCTGCTCCAGAGCAGCGAGATGGACCGGCGAAGGATTGTTGCCCTGGCGGTCGAAGACGATGGTCCCTGAGACGCCGGGGAAATCCCTTACCCTTGCCAACTGGTCGCGCACGCGAGCGCGATTGGGGCCGGCGGCGCGCACCGCGCGCACTGTCAGGCAAACGGCATCGTAGGCTTCGGCGGCGGCCGCGCTGGGGGAGCTGCCCGTTCGCTGCCGATAGCGGCTGACGAAGCTCGCCCTCGCGGTCGCGCTCTGTCCATCCCCGTCGATTGTCCAGGCATCGCCTGACGTTGGAGCGCCTGTAGCCTGTCCGGCGAGCGGTGAAAAGGCCAGCCCGGGACCCGCCTGAGCGGCCTGCTGTGAAAGATAGACAGGCGCGTGAATGTTGGCGTGCTGAAGGAAGGACAACAACGTTGCCGCGATGTCCGCTCGCGTCCAGAGAACGATTGCCTGGGGAGGATGCGTATGGATTCGCGCGACCGCAGATGCGAAATCCGGATGCAGGGGATCGAGGGCAAGCTCATCGGGAGGGGGCGCGCCCATCGAACGAGCCGCCTGCTGCATGGCTTGGTCGCCACCCCGTCCGTCGTGGTCCGCATCGGAAATCAACAGGACACTCTTCAGGCCGCGTTTGCGGTAGAGGTTCGAGGCCACGATTTGCGCCTGAAGGTCATCGCTTGGGCCAAGCCGGAAGATCCATGGAATGTCGATCTGCGTGGTGGTTGCATCGTTCGCGAGCGTCAGGATGGGAATGCCGATCCGGTTGCCGACCTGCTCGCTGATATGGGCATCGGTTCCATTGGTGGAAGTAATCAGTGCCAGGACGTCCTGCTGCAGCACCAGATGAAGAATGACGTCCGAAACGTGTCCCCAGGAAGGACCGCTTTCATCTCCGATGGCAAGTTCCAGCCGTCGACCGGCTGGCATGGGGCGCCGGGTCGCATCGCGCAACGCCATTTTGGCGGCTGCAACCAGCGCCTCTCCGTCAGCCTTCTCTGGCCCACGCAGCGGAGCTAAAAGGCCAATGTAGAGCACTGGCCCCGTCAAGTTGAATGCGGATTCCCGTCCCGGCCCTGCATAGCTTTCCCCATCGGTCGCGATGGAAGCGTAGGGGACAGCGGTCTTCGTTTTGCTCTGCGCCGAAGCCCATGGACGGGCGGCCGGTTGCAGTAGAAAAACAGCAAGCATCGCCGCTGAAGCCAGGATAGTTGCTACTTTGCTGTGGGTACGGTTTGACATAGAGGGATCGATGCTGAAAAAACAAACTCCTTCGTCGTGTGGCAAAAGTATGCGGTTGTTCATCGCAAAAACGACACCGGTTTCCCGTGCCAATCCGTGCGTTGTTCCGGCCAGTACACAAACTGACCGTTATGAACTTCGGCGAAGGTGACAGGGGCAATATTGTTCAGCGTGTAGTCGAAGAAAGCGGTCCCGCTGACCCCGGTGTAACGCGTCATCTCATACTGTCGCAGCGCATCCATGATCGTTCCACGGTTGAGGCCAGCCTTCTTGATGGCGGCAATCGCGATATTCATGCCGTCATAGGCATAGGCGGCATACGCATCGGGCTCGGTATGAAAGCGAGCGAGAAAGCGCTGGCGAAATTGTTGCCACGCCGGATCGGTGCGGGTGGGGTCGATGGCGCTGATCGTCACCAGGCCTTCCGCTGCCGGGCCCGCGATTTTCAGGACTTCCGGATAGCAGATTCGGCTGGAGCCGAAGACCGGTTGGCGCATTCCCATGGCACGCATTTGCTTCAGGACCAAACCCGCCTGCGCCGCATCTCCCCAGATGACCAGTCCATCGATTCCGGAGGACTTGAGGGTTTCCAGTTGCGCGGAAAAATCTGTGGTGTCAGGCGCATACCAGACCTCCACCAGGGGCTGGTGGCCGATGCGCCGCGCAGTTTCGAAAAACACATCTTTCCCTGCCCGCCCGTAACGGTTGTTGACCTGCAGAATGCCCACGCGCTTCAAGTGGCGCTGGTTGAAGATGTAGTCGGCCAGCGCATATCCCTGCTGCCGATCGTCGGGAAAATTGTGCATCAGCCAGGGGATCCGAGTTTGTGTCACGGTGGGATCGTTGGTCGCCGTATCCATGATCGGCAGTTCGAGCTTCAGCGTGGCGCGCAATTCAATATGGGTGGAGGAGGAATCGACGGAGCCGAGCATGACCCAATCGCGATCGTCGTAGACCATGTTGACGATGGCCATGGAGGACGCTCCCCACAGCGGAAGGTCGTCATGCACCTTCAGCGCAAACGGCTTTCCATGGTAGCCGCCGTGGGCGTTGGCGTCGTCCACGGCCATCTGCGATCCATGCAGCATGGCGATTCCATAGGGGGAATCGTAGTTGTTCGCATCCAGCGGCCCCAGAAATCCAATGTTGATGGTTTTCAACGCGGCCAGGTCGCCGTCCGGCCTCTCGCGAGCAGCGCCGTAGTATTCCAGCGTGGAGGAATCCACGAACCAGTCCTGATAGGGCTTGCGGTAGCGTCCAAACGGCACCGCAGCCGGGGGCATGTTGGCGTAGGGGATCGCGGTCGGCGCTGGTTTCGCGGGAGTTGAGGCCGTGGACTGCGACCTGGCGGATGTTACAAGAATGCAAGCCAGCGCAAAAATCAGAATCGCGAAACCATTTCGAATGTTCAGGAACACGACATTCCTTCCTTTCATTCCCCGCCTCCATTCCGGCTGGGCAGGGCCGTTCCATCTCTCTCGCTACCTAGGGATGGCTGCAACCTTACGGGGCTGTCGGGTGCCATGGCTCAGTCCGTTTGCCGTGGCCACCCAAAGGTCGTCGCCTTGAAAGTCGAGATTCAGAATGTAGTTGTGCGCCAGGGTGGAGCTGGATGCGATCTGGCGCTTGCTGCCGTCCGGTCGAGTGATCAGGATTTCTCCGCGTCCGGTTTTGAGATCAGGACGGTACGTGACCCAGGTGTTGGTCGTGGGATTGAATTCGCTGAGGCCCTTCTGCGTGCAGGCCCAGACCTGATTGCCGCGCGATTTGACCGCGTTGATGAAATTGGAGGGCAGGCCGCTGTCCTTGGTCAGATAGTTGTGCCAGTTCCGCCCGTCATAACTGCTGAGGCCAAAATAGGTGGAGGCCCAGAACGTTTTTGTGTCCGGGTTCCAGGAGACGCTGCTGACAATGTTGTGGATCAGGCCCTGGTTGCGATAGAGGACCAGTTCCATCTCGCCGTCAGGATCGGTGTACGGCTTCCAATAATGATTTGCCCGATCATAGGATAGGACTCCGCCTCCCCATACGGCAAAATATATCTTTTCGGCTCCCACGGAAATGCCATAGGTCCAGGGCTCTTCAAACGGAGCGTTCGACTCATTGAAAATCGACCAGCTTCCGGTATGGGTATCCAGACGGTTGACGCCCGCCGTGGTGGCCACCCAGAGGTATTGCCCCTGCACGGCAACCCCGTACACCAGGTCATTCGCCAGGCCGCTGGTCAGGTTGGTGTAGTTTTTGAATTGCCCGCCGGAGTAGCGGCTGAGTCCGCCAAAGGTCCCGATCCAGACATCCCCGGTGAGTTGATCCACGGCCACCGACATCACGGCACTGCCGGCCAAACCGTCTTTCGTGGTGAAGACCTTTTGCACGCGGCCATTTTCCAGCAACACCAATCCATGGCCGGTCCCTGCCCACACTCGATTGCCATCCACGGTGACGCAATAGACTTCGCCGGGCGGAAAGCCATTCGCCGAGGTGTAATTCGTCCACTTGGTATAGAAGGAAGGATTCTGCGCCGCCGCCATGCCCGTGGCCAGAATGAGGATGCCGACGGCCCACAGGATTTTGCGGCCGTGGGATGCTGCGCTTGCCCGTTCCATCGAAATCTCCGATCTGGTTTTCATAGTGTCTTTAGAAACTCAATCAGGTCGTTCAACTGCGCTTTGTTCAGGTCGGAAGTGATTCCATGCTTGTCTTCCGGATTGAACATGGTCCAGATATCTTCCAGTTCCAGCGCTTCGCCGTTGTGCAGATACGGCTGTCTTGTAGCGACGCCCGTCAACTGGGGCACGTCGAAGGCGTGGATGGTGTCGTAATGCGTCGCGGTGCCCACGTCCATGGAAACTCGCGAGGTGTAATGGGTCAGCGGCGAATGGCAGGTATAGCAGCGATTGAGCGGCGAGATCAGCCTGCCGTCGGCGGTTCGGTCGCGAAAGAAGATGGCGCGTCCACGCGCCTGAGCGTCGGTCAGGTGCCCGTTGGAAGTCAGATGTGGATTGCGCGGCAGTTGGAGCGAATCGATATACGTCACCAGATCGTTGACTTGCTTTGGGCTGAATCCCTGGGAGCGGAAAATATACATCGCGGTGCGAGGACCGTCCTGCGTCTCCAGGTTAGGATTTTTTCCATTCCACTTGAAGGGCGAGGTTCCATCGATACCGAACAAGGTGCGGTTTTCCACCACATCGCGGCCCAGTTGCGGCGTTTCCAGGCTCCACGCCAGGCCATCGGAAAGTCCCTCATGCGGATGACAGGTGGCGCAGGCCATCTGCCCCTGGTGGCAGTGGCTGGCGTTGAAGAAGAGGCGCTCGCCGCGTCGCTGGCGCGAGATTTCTTTGGGGCCGCCCAGGTCGATGGTGGACGCGATCCGCATTCGGCCCAGGTCCACCACGCTGACCGTATCGTCCATGCGATTGGCAATGTATGCGAAACGGCTGTCCGGCGAGGCGAGCACGTCCGTCGGATTTCGCCCCACCAGGAGCCGATCCACGACGAAGTGGCTGGCGGAGTCGAGGCGGTTCGCCAATTCCTGTTGCCGAGCAGGCGGGGTGTTCTGCAACAGGTGGCGCAGCTTGGCTGAATCGACGACGGAAACCACGTTGGCCCCGGAGGCGGTCACCAGCGCCCAGCGGCCATCTGGAGTGGCGGCAACGCCGAAGCCGTCGGCGTAGTAGCGGTCGATATCGTCCAGCAGGACCTCGGCCACGCGATAATTTTTAGGCCCATCCGATGCGGCGGCAGCGGGTCGAATCGCCGCCAGGCCATGGGTCAGGTACCATCCCTGCTGAATCTGGACGAGCGGGTTCAGGTTCTTGGGCCGCATGAAGGGGACCAGAAGATATCCGCCGGCGCTGGCAGGCAACTCGGTGATGTGCCGCATCTGGATCACGCCCGGCACATCGACCCGCGCGGCAACAATCTGACGACTCGTGTCGATGACGGTCAGCTCCGACACCGGCGGCCGATCGACCGGCGCAACGCGAGCCAGCAGGTTCGCAACGTAGACGCGGCTGCCATCTCGCGAAAGCGCTACATATTCCGGATAATGCCCGGCTTCGAGCCGCTTGAATTCCCGCCCGGACTTCAGATCGACGAGCGAGATGTCGTCGCCCAAGGTGTTGGCGACGTAAAGCACGTTTCCGTCGCGGTCTGTGGTCAGCCCGACAGGGCCCCAGCCAACAGCAAGCGTGCGGCGAACCTGAAATGTCTCCGCATCGATTTCCGTGACGTCATTGCTATCTTCATTGGAAACGTACAGAGTTTTTCCGTCGGGCGACAGGGCGATTCCTCTCGGCATCTTGCCTACTCGAACGCGTCGCTCGACCTTTTGCGTGCGAGTGTCCACGGCCAGCACCAGGTCGCTGTCCTCGCAGGCGATATACAACCGGCGGCCATCCGCGGAAAGCGTCATGGCCACCGGGCTGAGATACTGCGATCGCGGAATGTAGCTGCCGGAATCCGTGCCGGCTGCCTGGGGAGCGGCACTGGCAACCGAGGGTCGCACGAGGATCGCCATGACCGCAACCAGGGCGAAGGCTGCGATGCCTGCAACCGGATTGCGCGGGCGGCTGCCCCCGATGGCCGGACTCGCGGAACGGACCTTCATGGCGTCGCCCCGCTCTTTGTTGCCTCGGCGGCAGACGGGCCCGCGGGCTCGGTCACCGTCAGGATCTGGTCGGCGCGGACATTCTTCAGTGTCTGGACTGTCCCGCTGGGCCAATGGATCGTCAGCGTATCGACTTCGGTGTGCGTACCCAAGCCGAAATGCGGCCGGGGATCGCCCTGAGAAAGGTAGCCGCTTTCCGAAGTCGATTGCACGAACTGGCGCAGAGAGCCGGCCACCGCCTCCAGACTTGCGCCGTAGCCATCCCGATTGCTGCGCGTCCCCACCAGTTTGATGGTCAGCCAATGGTTTCGCTTTCCCGGCGGCGGCGTGTTGTGCAGCAGAATGCCCTTGCCGCCAAGCGTGGTCACAAAGGCGTCGATGTATCCGTCGTTGTCATAGTCGGCGAAGCAGGCGCCACGTCCGACAATTTGCTCCCGAAAGAAATCTCCAGCGTGCAGGGAGACATCGGCGAACGTTCCGTCGCCATTGTTGCGCAGCAGGGAGCTCGGCATGGGAACCAGCCAGACCAGGCCGCCATTCACGATGAAGAGGTCTTTCCATCCATCGTTGTCGAAGTCGAAAAACCCGTCTCCCCAGCCGGTAAACTGGCCGGAGACCGCTCCCACGTTGGAGGCATTGGTCACGTCCTGAAATGCGCCTCCCGCTTTGCCGGGATTCTGGTAGAAGCGATGGAAGTGGGCATCGGAAACGAACAGGTCCAGCCATCCATCGTTGTTGTAGTCGCCAAAGATGGGACCCATGGCGGTGGATGCCTCGCCGTTCTGTCCATAGGCCACATACAAATCGGAAGCCACGTCGGTAAAGGTCCCGTTGTGGTTGTTGTGATAGAGGAAGCTCGGCATCGTATCGTTGGCCACGTAAATGTCCGGCCAGCCGTCATTGTCGTAGTCTCCGACGGTCATTCCCATGGCCCGACCGGGCTGGCTGGCAATCCCCGATGCCTGCGATACGTCGGTAAAGGTGCCGTCGCCGTTGTTATGAAACAACCGGTTTGTCTCCGGAGCGTACCCCAACGGGCCTGGATAGTGCTGGGCGGTGTAATACTGCCGGTAGTTTGGATCGAACTTCAGATAATTGCCGACAAAAAGGTCCAGCCGGCCATCGCGGTCGTAATCGACAAAAGCTGCGCCAGTCCCGAAGTGCGGATTCTGCACGCCCGCTTTCTCCGTGACATCGGCAAACGTGCCATTGCCGTTGTTGTGATAAAGAATGGCGGAGTTGTAGTTGGTGACGTACAGGTCTTCGCTGCCGTCGTTGTCAAAATCGCCTGCGGTCACGCCCACCCCAAAACCCTTCCCGGCCACTCCGGCCTGGGCCGTGACATCGGTGAAGGTGCCGTCGCCGTTGTTGCGGTACAGGTGGTTGGTGGCGTTCATGCCATCGGGCGCGGAATGGTCGGTAAGGCCGGCGATATGTCGGCCGTTGACCACGTACAGATCGAGCAGGCCGTCGTTGTTGTAGTCGATCCAGGCGCAGCCGGAGCCGGCCCCTTCCTGGATGGAACTCAGGTCTTTCTCGCCGAAGGAGCCCTGGAAATCGATTCCTGCCTTCTGGGTTACATCCTCAAATTGAGGCAACGGGGACGGCGTCGTCGTCGTTGCTGGAGGCGATGCCTGCCCGAAAAGCCCGAAGGCCACAGTCAGCACCAGCAGCGGCGCTCCCGTTGCAATTCTCGGCTTGAGCTGGCGCGAAAAATATCTCATCGGTTCCCTCGTGGTTGCCCGGGCCGCTGCGCGCGCAACGTGCCGTCAAGCGGTGTGGGTGTATCGAAGCGCAACAGCGCCAGCGGAAAGTGATTTGCCGGGGCCAGCGACGGACTGTCATGACATCCCTGGCAACCGCGGTCTTCTCCGTTTCGCACCCATATCCAGCTTCGCTGCGCGTGCAGGACCTCTCCGGTCCGACCCAACAGTTCAAATCGGATGGGAACGTCGGCGGGAACGGTGGCATAAAAAGACCCGTCGGATTCGACCGGTGCGTCTCCCAAAACTCGTTCGCGGTTTCCGGGCTGCTGCAGCGTCAAGACGCGGACCCTGGCGATGCGTCCTGCCAGGCGGCCACTCGCCACATCTTGTGAAACATACGAGTCGAGGCAGAGAATGCGCCCGGTTTGCGCGGTTGGATGGAGGATGCTCCAGTAAATTTCCGGGAGCGGATGCGGTGCCAGCGGGACAGCCTGCACGCTGGAAGCCCTTGCGTTTTGGTAGAGCAAGCCTCCCAGTGACTTGCTGGCCAGATCGAAGGAATAAAGGTCAAAATTGCGGCTGGCCGAGTGCGCTGAATTCTTCCTGGCGACGACAAGGGTCGCATCGTCCATCTGCCCTGTGGAGACATACTCCGATGGTGGCCTCGTCAAAGTGGAGGTGCGCAGCGCTCCCTGTCGGACCGATGCCAGATGTCCGCCGAAGGAACTTTCGGTCGCGTTCTTCGCTTCGAGAAACACGATGGTTCCGTCTGCCAGCTCGATTGCACCGCCGCGGCTCTCGCCGGAGTTGCCATCGTCGCGAAGCAGCGCCAGTCCTGACCCATCGGGTCGAAGAGTGAAGAGAGTGCGGGATCGATGGGGGCTGCCGCTTGCCAGCAGAGGCGACTCCGCGGAGACCAGGATTCGTCCGCTGCGAAGCACCGTTTCCACCTGAAAATTTCCCGGCCCGAAGGTGATGGGATGCGCGCCTTCTCCATCCATTTGGCACACATCGACCGTCGAACTGCGCCGCGCGCCCGTGCCGCTGACGGCCGTATACACGATCCGGTTTCGCGGCAGGTACTTGGGTTCGAGGCAATCGCCAGGACAGTGCGTGACCTGGCGTTGTGCGGACCCGTCCACAGCCATCTCCCAGATCTGCCAATCGGCGCTCTTTCTCTGCTGGGCAGAGAAGAGAATTCTGCTCCCATCGAAGGAAACCTGGGGATCGGCGGCGGCAAAGAATTCCGGCGTCAGGTAGACCACGGGGGAAGGCTGTACGCCCGGCGTCATTCGCGCCAGACGGCTCCCTTGCGGGAAGCGCTGGGTAAGATCGCCCGCCGTCACCATCGGCGCTTCAATGAAAGCCAGCGCCGGGTAGGTTTGAGAATGGGCGGGCGCGGTGCTCTCGAAGGGCGCCTCGATTGCTCCTGAGGCCCCATGCATTGCGCATAAAACCAGGAAGAAGCCTGCTGCCAACGTGCTCCAGAATCGCTTCATGCCCAAGCCTGAACGCTCGACGCGGAAACCCGCAAGGGGAGAATTATCTTTTGTGGAAGGTACTTGCAGCTATAGTACGAAAGCTTGGCGCGCCTCCGCATCCACCTAAAGGTGTAAGCGGACCTCCATCCTAAGTAGGTTGACAAGTCTTGCCCCATCATTCGAAGCTTGGCGAACACACTGGGCTCAACGGATTGAAAGGTCCATTGGACAAAGTTTGAGCACTGTGAATCGTCGACCGGGGACCCACGACTTCTCGCCGCGAATGAGGAAAGCCTGAAAAAATTCAGACTGGCAGGATTTGTGGCGCTGCCTCTTCTCCAGGTATCGTTCGTCGCGCCAGCGACATCTCAGTCCCACTTGCAAAACATTGTTGTTCTTTAGGGAATCTCCGATTAAGTCTGTTTTGTATCAGGGCACGGCTTCAAGAGCCTGCCCTGAGCGCAGCCGAAGGGTGCCGTATATGGCTGAAAATCGGTAGGGCTTTAGCCCCTGAGTGATTTTCTGTCGACTCAATCGGACCTTCTTTAGGAAGCCGGTAAAAGATCGGGACGCGATATGGTTGGACATTGTTGCGCCTGTGGCTTGCTGTGGCGGCACTTGCACAGTCGACCTTTGCGGACCTTCATGGAGTCGCGCGCGATTCGGTTTGCCTACCAGACGTAGGTGGCTACATCGCCTTCCGGCAAGGTGGCGGTCGTCGTTTTGCCGCGATACCTGACGTTGAATGTTGTCGGAAAATTGCCGGTATTGGAGACGACCAGCACCATTTTTCCGTCCGGCGTGCGGAAGGCCACGTTGGCCAACTGCTCCACGTCGTTGGACTCGACCCGGACAGAGCCTGGCGGGACAAATTTCGAGACCTGCGCGATCACATAATAGGCCACATTGAAAGTCGCATTGTCGCCGTCGATGGTGATTGCGCCCGAACAGGACGTACATCCGCCATCGTTGGTGTGCGGGCCATCTTCGGGATCGGCGGCAAGGTTCCACAGCAAAACGTTCTTGCTCCAGTTCCGAGTGGCCCCAATCGCAACATCGCTGACCGGCTCCGAAACATCGATGCCCCTATCGTGATGCCGCCCGGTAATCGACTGCTCCGTGAAATAGATATTCTTGTTGGGAAATGCGTCGTGCACTGCTGTCAACGCGGCGATTCCGCCGCCGTATAAATGCCAGGCCGATCCATCGACATACTTGCTGGCATCCGGGTCCTTCAAAATTGAAAGCGCATACGAAGTGACATCGGGATTGTGGTCGTAGATGAGAATTTTCGTCCGTATTCCTGCTTTGTGAAACGCCGGTCCCAGCGCATCCTTGATGAAGTTGTCTTCCTGCTTGGCGAACATCGCCATGCTGGGCGTGTTCTTTGGATTCAGCGGTTCGTTCTGCACCGTGATCGCGTCGATCGTGATTCCCTCAGCTTTCATGCCTTCCACATACTTCACAAAATACTTCGCGTAGGCTTTGTAGTATTCGGGCTTCAGCGTGCCACCCTTGGGATTGTCATTCGTCTTCATCCATGCGGGGGCCGACCACGGAGACCCGAGGATTTTTATGCGAGGATCGATCGCCAGGATTTCCTTCAGCGCCGGAATCACATCCACCTGGTCGGGCGCAAGGCTAAATTTCGCCAGGGTCGGGTCCGTTTCTCCGTCCGCCATGTCGTCGTAGGAATACACATGGGCATTCATGTCGGAGGAACCGATGCTCACCCGAAGATAGCTCACGCCAATACCATCGCCATCGGTGGAGAAAAGCTGTTTCAGCAAGGAAGCTCTCGCGTCGGCCGACATGTGCATCAGCAACTGCGCGCTTCCGCCGGTCAACGCGAAACCGAACCCGTCGATCGTTTGAAATTTCTTCGCGTCGTCTACGGCAATGGTGGGCGAATCGTTCTTCGCTATAGTTGCTGAGAAATGGAGAGCATCCGGCTGCTGCGCCACCAGGGACGACCTATCTGGAGTTGTCAGCCAGACCGTCGCAGTTTGGGCCATCAACGCGCAAGCCGCAAAAGGCAACAGCGCTACCAGTGCGATCGCCGAAGGTACCAACGATTTCGATTTCATACCAGCCTCCCATTTCCGCCCACTCGGGCCACATGAATTGTAGACCTGCTTGCCTGAAAAGCTCCTTGGCGCGCTCCGGTTCCATGCAGTGGACGTTCCAGATTTACCGCCGCAAGGCACAATCCATCTGGCTTAGGATGCGAGTGTGGAGGTTTTCACCTGGAGCACCGTTTCCTTTGCAGTCGTCGTGCTTGGAATTTAGGATAGGCTCACACTTGTGCCGCGAAATACGGAGGAGAGCCCAGTGAATACGACGTGGCGGCCAGTGGCGAACAAGGCGAATAAGGATGCCAGAGGACGCTGACCGCAACCGAAGATTGAAGCAGCCTGCTGCCGGCGAACCCATCAGCCTGAAGCAGCTCGCGGAATATCTCGGTCTGAATCCGGCGACAGTGTCGGTTGTGTTGAACAATGTTCCCGGTCGCTCCATTCCGCAGCCCACCCGCGAACGCATCAAGGCTGCGGCCGAGAAGTTGGGCTACCAGCCTAACTTGCTGGCGCGTTCCCTGCGCAACCGAAAGACACACACCATCGGCGTTCTGGTTCCGCAGCTGGCCGAAGATTACCACACGCAGATCATGAGCGGAATCGGCGATTATCTCATCGCGAAAGGATATTTTTACTTCACCGTGCATCATCGCCATCGCGAGGACCTGGTGGAGGAATACTGCCACATGCTCCTCAGCCGTGGAGCGGAAGGCCTGATTGCGATCGATACCTTGTTGGAGCGCCCATTTCCAGTTCCCGTGGTTGCGGTGGCGGGTCATCGGCGAATCGATGGCGTTTCCAACTTGGTCCTCGACCACGACCGTGCCGCCGAACTGGCGCTGACGCACCTCTATTCGTTGGGACACCGCAAGCTTGCCTTCATGCGCGGGCATCCCTTCAGTTCCGACACGGCTGATCGCTGGCGGAGCACCGTTCAGATGGCGCAAAAACTTGGCCTTAGGATGATGCCGGAGCTTATCATTCAACTGGATCGCGACATCATCAATCCCGACTTGGTCTATCCAGTCGTGCAGCAGTTGCTCTCCTGCAAAAAGTCGTTTACAGCCCTGGTTTCCTTCAACGACAATGCCGCGATTGGCGCCGTGCGCGCACTGCAGGATGCGGGGCTGCGGATACCGCGCGATGTCTCTGTCATCGGTTTCGACGATATTAAGGCGGCGGCCCTCATCAGTCCCAGTCTGACGACTGTGCGCCAGCCGCTACGGGAAATGGGTTGGATGGCGGCGCAATACCTGATGGGACGTCTGCAGGGAACGGAGGAGTTTCGCGAGCAGATTCGTATGTCTCCAGAGCTGGTTGTGCGCGAATCGACCGGCGCAGTGAAGCTGATCGAACACGCGTCTGTCTCGGTTAAAAAGGCAAGAAAAGGCGTGAAGAGAAGAGATGCTGCACCCAAGATTCGGAAAGCCCCCCTTGCCAAGGACTGAGCGTCGATTGGTCGCTGTTGTGTGGCTGCATATTGGTTTTGCCGTGACCGGTTTTGGCGCCACCTTGCTGGTCCCGTCTTCGAGCTGGCAACGATGATGGTGTGTTTCCTGACGATTGCTCGCCGATCGAAAGTCGCAGCGGATTCAACCGGCCAAATCGCGCCAAGTGTGACGTAAAGCATTTCTCCTGTTGCTATAGGGAAAGGCCGTCATTCGGAGTCCTTCGACTTTGCTCAGGATAAACTCCGCGAAGAACCTGGGCATTGGTTTTCCTCAGAAATACCGAGATCCTTCGCTCAGGATGACGGGCCGTCTTGCCGCTCCTCTACACCAATAGGAGAAGTGCTTCAGACAGCACGTTTTTGA
>JAJYVR010000047.1 GCA_021791935.1 Acidobacteriota bacterium | reverse complement strand
GGCTAAAGCCCGCGATTCTTGCGGTCTTGATCGGCATGGCTAAAGCCATGCCCTGATACAGAGCACGTTGATGAAACAAGTTCTAGAAAAGAGGAGAACATATGGAAATCGGTCTGATCGGTTTGGGGAAAATGGGCTTCAACATGGCGGAGCGGCTTCGCCTGGGTGGGCACAAAGTTGTCGGTTTCGATTTCAATGCCGATGCCGTGAAGAATCTCACTGCTTCGGGTTCGCTGGGAGTGCAGTCGCTGGACGACCTGGTGAAGAACCTGAAAGCGCCGCGCGCGGTCTGGATCATGGTGCCGTCCGGCGATCCGGTGGACCAGACGATCGCCAAGCTGGAAGCCTCGATGCAGAAGGGCGATATTTTTATCGACGGCGGCAATTCAAACTACAAGGATTCCCAGCGGCGCTACGCGCAACTGACCGCCAAGGGATACAACTTTGTCGACGTCGGGACCTCCGGCGGAGTATGGGGATTGAAGGAGGGTTACAGCATGATGATCGGCGGCGATAAGGGTCCGGTCGAGCACCTGCGGCCCATCTTCGAGACGCTGGCTCCGGCAGCCGACAAAGGCTGGGGCCATGTTGGACCGTCGGGCGCGGGACATTTTGTGAAGATGGTGCATAACGGCATCGAATACGGGCTGATGCAGGCCTATGCCGAGGGCTTTTCCATTATGAAGCACAAGGAGCCGCTGAAGCTGGACCTGACGCAGATTGCGAAGATCTGGCAGTACGGCAGCGTGGTCCGCTCCTGGCTGTTGGACTTGACTGCGGATGCTCTGGAGAAAAATCCGCAACTGGAGGGACTGGAGGCATACGTCGCAGACTCCGGCGAAGGCCGCTGGACGGTGTTTGAGGCGATCGACTTGAATGTTTCCGCGCCGGTGATTACGGAATCCTTGATTCGCAGGCTTCGTTCGCGGGAAGACAATAATTTTTCCGACCGCATGTTGTCGATCATGCGCAATGAGTTCGGCGGCCACGCGGTGAAGAAATCGACCTAGCGCGGTGAGTCACATATTCTCAGCGTAAGTTATGGTGTGCGCGGAGGGGAGACGATTGAAACCGCAGGTCCCTCCACTCCGCTACGCTACGGTCGGGATGACAGATTTATTGAATGAACTTAAGAGGCAGGACACTAAAGCATTTTCGGTCAGGGTGTTGACGGTCGGAGAAAGAGTCGTGCTCTCCCATCCTTTGTGCAAGAGGCGCACAAAGGATGGGGCACCCAGCGACGCCGCCTTGCGTCACTAACTCGGACCAGAACGGCAATTATTTTCATGGATGAGGTGAGTGCGGCATGGTCACGACGGAAGTAACGGTTTCTCCTGAAGAGCTGCAAGCGTCGCGTATTCCGGAGCGCGTGCCGGAGCCATGTGTGGTCGTCATCTTCGGCGCCTCCGGCGACCTGACCAAGCGGAAATTGCTGCCGGCGCTGTATCACCTGGAACAAGCCGGTTTACTGCCGGCAGAGTTTGCCGTCGTAGGCGTCGCCCGGCGTCCGCTGCAGGACGAGTTCGTCAACGACATGCGCGATGGAATCATCAAAGGAGGCGGGGTCGAAGCGAACGATCCCAATCTGCGCGACTTTCTGCAACGAGTGAACTATCATGCCATGAACTTTGACGATCCCGATGGATACCTGCGGCTCAAGGCGCTGCTGGAAACGCTGGACAAGAAATATGGAACGAACGGCAATCGCTTATTTTATCTAGCTACAGCGCCTGATTACTTTTCGGAGATTGTGCATCAACTGGGCGAGCATGGCATGGCCAAGCCGGAAAAAGGCGCGGTGCGGTGCATCATTGAAAAGCCCTTCGGGCACGATTTGAGTTCGGCAAGAAAGCTGAACGACGACATCAACGAAGTGTTGTCGGAAGATCAAATCTTCCGCATCGACCACTATCTGGGCAAGGAGACGGTGCAAAACATTTTGGTGTTTCGCTTTGCCAATGGGATATTTGAACCGATCTGGAATCGGAATTATATCGATCATGTGCGGATCACCGCGGCGGAGAGCATCGGGATTGAAGGCCGCGGCCCATTCTATGAGAAGGCCGGAGCATTGCGCGACGTGGTGCAGAACCATGTGATGGAACTACTCTCGTTTGTTGCCATGGAGCCGCCCGGTTCATTTTTCTCCTCGCCCATTCGCGTGGAAAAAGTGAAAGTGTGGAAGGCGATCCAGCCCATCAAGATGGAAGATACGGTTCGCGGCCAGTATGGCCCCGGGACGGTCGATGGCAAGCCGGCGATCGGATATCGGCAGGAAGAACGGGTCGATCCGGAATCTAACACGGAGACGTTCGCCGCCATGCGATTTCGAATTGAGAATTGGCGCTGGGCAGGGGTCCCTTTTTACGTGCGCGCGGGCAAGCGCCTGGCCCAGCGATTTACGGACATTACGATCCAGTTCAAGCAGCCTCCGACGATGCTGTTCAAGGACAACGTAGGGACCGGCGGGTGCGGTGGAATCCAGCCCAACATCATTTCCATGCGCATTCAGCCGAATGAAGGCATTTCTTTGCGGTTCGCTGCAAAGGCGCCTGGCCCGACCATGCAAAGCTGCCCGGTGACGATGGATTTCGACTACGCGGCCGCGTTTGGCGTTTCCTCCGCGAACGGATATGAGCGCCTGCTGCTCGATGCCATGATGGGGGATGCGACCCTGTTTGCGCACCGCGACGGCGTGGAGGCAACCTGGGCCTTGATGGCACCGATTCTGGAGGAGTGGGCCGCCCATCCGCCGAAGGACTTTCCCAATTATGCGGCGGGAAGCTGGGGTCCGGCGGCTGGCGGCGAACTGCTTGCCCGCGACGGTCGCAAATGGCTCCGCCAGTAAGGGCAGCCAGATGGCAGAATGGTGAGAGCAATGCCGAAAACAATTCAGGTGCACTATCAAGTGGAAGAGAACAGCGAAGCGATGGGCCTGACGGCCGCCGACTGGATTGCCTCGTCTGTGGAGGCGGCCATTGGCGCGCGCGGGACCGCAAGGATCGCGATCTCCGGGGGCAGCACACCGAAACGCACCTTTGAGCTGCTTGCCGATCCCGCTCACAATTTTTGCAAGCGCATTGACTGGGCGCGTCTGCTGCTTTTCTTTGTCGACGAGAGATGTGTGCCGCCGGACAGCCCGGACTCCAACTACCGTTTGGCGAGGGAAACATTTTTGTCGAAGGCGCCGCTGCCGGAAGGGAATGTCATTCGCATTGAGGGCGAGCTGGCGCCCGAAGAAGCAGCCGCGCGCTATGAGTCGGCCATGCGCAATCGATTTCGGCTGGAAGGCGCGGAACTGCCGCGCTTCGACCTGATTGTGCTGGGCATGGGGAGCAATGGTCATACTGCCTCCTTGTTTCCACACTCGGAAGCGCTGCATGAAATGTTGCGGCTGGCGGTTGCAACCCAGGTGGAAGACAAAAATCCGTGGCGTGTCAGCCTTACCTGGCCGGTCATCAACCATGCTGATAAAATTTTCTTTTTGATTCAGGACGCATCCAAAGCCGACGTGTTGAAGGCGGTCCTGTTGGGGCCATATCAGCCGGAGAGGTTGCCTTCGCAACTGATTCAGCCAGAGAGCGGAGAATTGAGCTTGCTGTTGGATCGAGCGGCAGCCGCCAAATTGCCGCCACCTGCGGCGGATGGTAGAGGATTGCTGGGAGTGAGTCGATGATTCTTGCCGGAGACGTGGGCGGTACCAAGGTGCATCTCGCGCTTTTTCGTTTTAAACAAGGTACCTTGCAGCATGTCCGCGACGAGAAATTCGCTGCGCCGCAATATCCGAATCTGCAAGCCATTGTGCGTGAATTTCTGGGCCCGAAAGGGCAGCAGGATCCCGACGGGATTGAAGCTGCCTGCTTCGGCGCGCCCGGCCCCGTCCGCAAGAACGCGATCCAGTTGACGAATTTGCCATGGACGCTGGACACCCACGAGCTGGCGCGCGATCTTCACATTGAACATATTTTCCTGATCAACGATCTGGAAGCGAACGGCTATGGCATCAACGAACTTCATCACGACCAGATTTTTACGCTGAGCGAGGGCGACAGCAGTCAGGTGGGCAATCGCGGGCTGATTGCGGCGGGTACCGGCCTGGGCGAAGGGATGTTGATCTGGGACGGGAAAACGCATGTCCCAATGGCGTCGGAAGGCGGCCACAGCGACTTTGGCCCGCACAACGAGCTTGAGATCGAGTTGTTGCACTATCTGCGGGCCGACCCAAAAATGAACGGCCATGTAAGTTGGGAGCGGGTCTGCTCCGGAATTGGACTGAAGAATATTTATACATTTTTGCGCGACTGCAAAAAGATGAATGAGTCCGAGGCCCTGCGCCAGCGGATGCAGGTAGAAGATCCCAATGCCGTGATCGGCGAGCTGGGCGAGTCCGGCGGCGACGAGTTGTGTGCCAAGGCGCTGGATGTTTTTGTTTCCATCTACGGTTCGGAAGCGGGGAACCTGGCGCTGAAGATCCTGGCGCACGGAGGAATGTACATTGGCGGCGGGATCGCGCCGAAAATCCTGAAGAAGATGCAGGACGGCAGCTTCATGCGAGGATTTTGCGATAAGGGACGCATGCACAATCTTGTTTCCACGATGCCTGTAAGGATCATTCTGGAAAGCCGCGCGGCGTTGATGGGAGCGGCTTCCTATGCGGAGATGAAGACCGCGGAGATTTCCGGACGTTCCATCCGCGCTGCGTCGATCCGCGTGACAGTATGAGTTGGGAACGCGGCGGCGCGGTGAGTCCCGGTCGAATCGAGACGACTGTGAAGGAGAGATACGTTTCGATGGCACGCTTTTCTGGATGGACTGCACCGCTCGCGCTGCTGCTGTTTGCCGCTTCTCCGGCGGCCTTCGCTCATGCCATCCTGGTGCATTCGAGCCCGGCGGACCATGCAATTGTGCGAAGTCGTCAGATCGACATTGTGCTCGACTACAATTCGCGGATTGAGGCCAGTCGATGCACCGTGAGGCTGACGGACCCTGCCGGCAATGCATTTCCATTACAGGTGGAGAGCAGCGCAAGGCCGTCGGAGTTGAAGGCCGTCGCTCGCAATCTAGCGAATGGAAAATATCAGATCCATTGGCAGGTGTTGGCCAGCGACGGACACATTACGCGGGGCGATGTCGCCTTTACGGTTGCCGCACAGTAACGCAGACTGCATGGCGCTGCCCTAAAGTCCGAGGAAAAATCCATTGCTTTGGTTTTTGCGCGACTATCCGCTGGCTGCCGTCCTTTTGCGCGCGGCCACACTGGCCTTCAATTCTCTGCTGATTGGCGGCATCGTGTTTTGCGCGGCCTTGCTTCCGCAGTCGATTTCCTTTTTATTCACAATTGACAGATTCGCGCCACGCGCACTTCGATTGCTCCGGATTGCAGCATTTGGTCTTGGCGCGGCGCAGGTCCTATTTGTTGCGCTCGACTCGGCAATGCTGATGAGTACCGGCGGGCTGCGTTTGTCCGATCTGTATACGGCCAACTATTTTCTGGCTGGTTCGCTTCTTGTGGCCAGCACGTGCATTTTCCTGATACTGAGTCGAACCTGCCTGCCCAGGAAACCGGGATGGCTTTTCTTTGCGGTTCCACTGACGGTCGCGACGGTTTGGACGAGCCATGGAGCGTCGCGCCTGGAACATCAAATTCCGCTGATGCTGCTGACGGGTCTGCATCAGCTTGCGGTTGCGCTGTGGATCGGGGGGATGCCGTATCTGTGGTTGCTGATTGCATCGCAAGCCAACGGCGGCACGGTTGAGGACGACATAGGGGTCCGCGCGGCGCGGCGATATTCCGCCATGTCCTTGGTGAGTGTCGCGGTCCTGGTGGGGGCGGGTGTGGCCATGGCATGGGTCTATACGCAGTCCTGGAGCGCCGTGTACGGGACCGCGTATGGCGTGGTGTTGATTGCGAAGTCGATCATGCTGGCGGGAGTGCTGGCGCTGGGCGCGGGCAATTTTCTGCTGATTCGGGGGGATCGTTTCAATTTGTCACCGTGGCTGTTACGTATTGCTCAATTCTCTGAAGCGGAGATGGGGATCGGGTTCACGATCATTCTGGCGGCCGCTTCGCTTACCGCGCAGCCGCCCGCCGTGGACCTGGCGCAGAACCGTCTGACACTGCCGGAAATCGCCGCGCGAATGACTCCGCGATGGCCCAGTTTTTCTACGCCGTCTGTACGCGCTCTACCGGCGGTGCAGCCGATGAAGGCCGCGATCCAGACCTACGCCTTGTCGCCTGACGATGCGAAGAGCGCGAACAACAAGATGGAGCAGGAATGGTCGGAATACAACCATCATTGGGCGGGAATTGTGGTCCTGGCGGCGGGCTTGCTGGCGATGCTGGGGCGATGGGACCGCGCCCGCTGGGCCCGTCATTGGCCGCTGGCTTTTTTGGGGCTGGCGATCTTTCTGTTTTTACGCGCCGATCCGGAGGCGTGGCCATTGGGGCCGCGCGGATTCTGGGCCAGCTTTTACAATCCAGAAGATTTACAGCACCGGTTATATGTTTTGCTGATTGTCAGCTTTGTTGCGTTTGAGTGGAGCGTGCAAACGCAGCGATTGCGATCGTCGAAGGCCGCGCTGGTCTTTCCCGCGGTCTGCGCGCTTGGAGGGGCACTTCTGCTGACCCACGATCACACCCTGGGCAATGTGAAAGAGGAGTTGCTGGTCGAAATAAGCCATACTGCAATCGCGTTGTGCGCGGTGTTTGCCGGTTGGTCGCGGTGGTTGGAACTGCGGGGCTCCGGTCGCGGAAAACTCATCGCAGCGTGGGTTTGGCCGGTGTGCCTGGTCTGGATCGGCCTGCTCTTGTTGAACTACCGAGAGGCATGAAGCGACGCCGGCTCGGTTCGGCATCTCCTGAGTGGGAGATGACGGAACTATTTTTCGGCGAGTATCGTATCTGTGTTGGACCCTGTTTTCACGGGCCACTTGATCGGCTTTCATCCTTTAGAGCGTTTTCGTTCAAGGCGTTGACGGGCGTGGAAAAAGTCGTACTCTCCCACCCTTTGCGCAAAGGACGCACAAAGGATGGGGCCCCCAAGTTTTGTCAACACTTGACTTGAAAATTCTTTAGGAGGATTCCACTTGCGCTTTTATTCCCGCTACTTTTTTGCCAGCCTTTTCGTTGCGTGCGCAGTGCTGCTGTCGTTCACTTCGGTACCTGCGTTGCAGGCGCAGCGGCTGTCCACGGATGTGATCCCCCAGCATTACTCTTTGACGCTGAAGCCGGACCTGAAGGCGGCAACGTTCACAGGAGTGGAAGAGATCGATGTCATGCTGGCGAAGCCTTTGACCAGCATCACGCTGAATGCAGCGCAAATTACATTTCAGAGCGTGGCGATCACGGCCAATGGAAATACGCAGACGGCAACTGTCACGGAGAACAAGCCGGACGAACAGGCGACGTTGCATGTAGAGAAAGAAATACCGGCGGGCGCGGCCACCCTCAGCATCCAGTACACGGGAATCTTGAACGATCAGCTTCGCGGCTTTTACCTGTCAAAGACGGTCCGGCGCAACTACGCTGTGACGCAGTTTGAACCCACCGACGCACGCCGCGCGTTTCCATCGTTCGATGAACCGGCGATGAAGGCGACATTTTCCACGACACTGATTGTCGACAAGGGCGACACCGCCATTTCGAATACCAACATTGTTTCCGACGAGCCGGGACCGACGCCGGACAAGCACACGATCCACTTTGCCACCACGCCGAAGATGTCTACGTATCTGGTGGCGTTTCTGGTGGGAGATTTTCAATGCCTTTCGGGAGAGAGCGACGGCGTGCCGATTCGCGCCTGCGCCACTCCGGACAAGGTGCAGATGGGCGCGTACGCCCTGCATGCAGCGGAATTTTTCCTGCACTATTACGACACGTACTTCGGCATCAAGTATCCGATGCCCAAACTGGACATGATTGGGATTCCGGACTTTGAAGCGGGGGCGATGGAGAATTTCGGAGCCATCACCTATCGCGAGAGCGCTTTTCTGGTGGATGAAAAGACCGCCTCCACCAACGCGAAAAAGAACGTAGCCACGGATGTCGCGCACGAGATGGCGCACCAGTGGTTCGGCGATATGGTCACCATGAAATGGTGGAACAATTTGTGGCTGAACGAAGGTTTTGCGACCTGGATGGAATCGAAAGCGGTTGCGGCGTGGAAACCGGGATGGAACATTTCGCAGGACGAAGCGCTGTCGCTGGATGGCGTGTTGAATTACGACGCCGGCAAAATTACTCGGGCGATTCGAGCCAACGCGGATACGCCGGGCGAAATCAACGAGATGTTCGATGGCATCACGTATCAAAAAGGCGGCGCCGTGCTGGCCATGACGGAGAACTACGAGAGCCCCGAGGTCTTCTGTCAAGGGGTACACAAATATCTGGAAGCGCACATGTACGGCAATGCGACCGCGGAAGACTTTTGGAATGCGCAGACGCAAACCAGCGGCAAACCGATCGACAAAGAGATGGGCAGCTTTATTGCAGAACCCGGCGTGCCGCTGCTGACGTTCAGTCCTCCGAAGGGCGGATCGACGAGTGTTTCGCAGCAGCGCTTCTACCTCGACCCGGAGACGCATGGGGACCATCCGCAAACCTGGACGGTGCCGGTATGTTTCCGGACGGTTGCGGATCCGAAGTGCGAGCTGCTGACCGCGGCGCAGCAGGCGCTGCCAGCGCCGAACGCGGATTTCTTCTTCGCCAACGCGAACGACCGAGGCTATTACCGCACGCTTTACGATGCCGCGGATTACAACAAAATCCTTAGCGTGGCGGAAACCGAACTGTCGCCTGCAGTGCGTATCGGATTTGCCGGGAACGAGTGGGCGTTGATGCGTTCCGGGCGTGCCGGCATTGGCGATTACATGGATCTGGCAGCGGTGTTGCGGAACGATCCGAATGCGGACGTGATCGAAAACCTGGCGGGAGCTATCGGAACCACCGACGAGAGGATCGCGACGCCGGAGGACCGGGTCAAGCTGGCGGCCTGGGTAAGGCAACAGTTTCGGCCGGCATACGACCGGGTGAAAGAGATATCGCCGTCGGATGCGGTGGAGAAGAAACAACTGCGCGCCACGCTGTTCGGCGTGTTAGGAGAAATCGGTCACGATCCGCAGATCATCGCGCAAGCGAAAGACCTGACGAAAAAATACATTGCAGACCAGGCGAGCGTGGAACCTTCGCTGGTGAGGCCGGCGGTGACGATCGCCACGGAAAACGGCGACAGCCACTTGTTCGACCAGTTGCAGCAACTGAGCAAGACGTCGAACAACCCGGACGTGAAGATGACGGCCTTGATCGCGTTGGCCAATTTCCACGACCCCGCTTTGGTCCGTCGCGCGCTGGATTATGCGACCTCCGGCCAGGTGCGCAATCAAGACGCCATCTTCCTGTTTGTGGTTGCGCTGCGCAGCCGGGACACGCGGCCGGTTGCGTGGGAGTACATCCAGAAGAACTGGGACAAGGTGCATGCGGAGATGACGACGATGATGGGAGGCTACCTGGTGGAGTCGACCGGGTCATTCTGTAGCGCGGACAAGGGCCAGCAGGTGCAGACCTTCTTCGCGGCCCATCCAGTCGCGGCGGCGCAGCAAGCCATCCAACGCGCGGCCGACTCGATTCATGACTGCACGGTCCTGCGGGCGACGCAACAGCCCAAGCTGACGGAATGGCTGGCAAAGCAGAAGATCTCCAACGGCGGTATGTAGCAGGTTTTTCTAGGTCTCTGACCGCATGATTTCGTCTGTGACGACTGTAGAATCCCAGGTCTCAGAATCGAGACCTGGGGCACCCGCATTTCGCCAGATACGTACACCGTCACCCGGTCAGAGACCTAGTTGTGTAGTGATTTGCAGTAACGAGTCATTCTGAACCCTTCGCTGCGATCGGGATGACAATTTTTTGTCAATCACAGCAATGCTCTGTTTGCGTCAATATCCGTTGGCGATCAAATATTCTGTCGTCAATTCGAACGGCTTGTCTTTCGCAGCGGGAGATGCGGCGAGCCGCTCGGCATATTTCGCCATCACGTCGACTTCAATGTTGACCGGGCTGCCGGGCACTAGCGTGTGCAGGTTGGTCACGGTGTAGGTGTGCGGAATGATCGCGATGGTAACGGTTGTTCCCGCAATGCGAGCCACCGTGAGGCTGATGCCCTCAATTGCGATCGAGCCTTTCTCCACCACGTAACGCGCGCATTCTTCCGGGATGGTCAGGCGCAGCCACCAATCGGTTGCGGAGGATTGCACCTTGGCGACCAGCGGCTGCAACGATTGGACCGTGCCGACGCCATCGACATGGCCTTGCACGATATGGCCGCCCAGCGGAGTGCCCGCTTCGGTCGGCAATTCTAAGTTCACGATCGAGCCGGAATGAAGGCGGGACAGGGAAGTGCGGGCCATGGTTTCGGCAGCCAGGTCGGCGGCAAAGAGACTGCTGTCCGGGTTGATATCGACCGCCGTCAGGCAGATGCCGCTGACGGCCACGCTATCGCCGGGATGCAGGCGCTGCACCAGAGACGCGGGGCCAGCGACGGTGAGACGCATGACTCCGTGCCATTCTTCCAAGGAACGAATCGTTCCGGTGGTTTCAATCAAGCCGGTAAACATGACATGCCCTCAGCGGCTAAAGCCGCGCTCATTTTGCCGTACATACGGCACGACTCAAGTCGTGCCCTGATACAAAACATGTCCCGGCTGGGAAATGCCATCGTTTCTTCGCAGCATCGAAAGCTCGCACTTCTCAGTATGGACCTCACGCGAAGTTCCTCTACGCGCTTTCCCACGGATTGTGGATATAGCCCTCGACGGCGAAATCCTCGCCCAGTTCATGGAGTTGGTAGCTTCCCAGCCGGGTGGAAAAGTATGTGTTCGGCTCCAGCGAACGGACCACCGGGACCGCCGCGTCTCCGTAAATGGCCGGCGCGTAAAACAGGAAAAGCTTGTCGACAATCCGCGCCGCCAGCGCGGAGGCGTTGATCTGCGAGCCGCCCTCCAGCATGACGCTGACCATTTCCATTTCCGCCAGCCGCTCCATCACCGCTCGCATCGGAACGTGACCTGTCAGCGGGTCCGGGGCCAGCCGCTCCACGCGGACCCCTCGTTCCTCCAATGCTTTGGCGCGCTGCGCGGCGGGGCGGGCGTGAAACACCAGGACATCCTGGCTGGCGGTGCGGACCAGTTGCGAATCGACCGAGAGCCGCAGGGAAGAATCCAGCACCACGCGCAGAAAGGGCCGCCGCCGTTGCCTTCCGCTGCGGTCGGTCAATAGCGGATCGTCGCTGAGAATGGTCCCAATCCCGGTGAGGATCGCGTCCGCGGCATGGCGCAGCTCCTGCACCTTTTCGCGGGAACGGTCGCCGGTGATCCAGTGGGTCGAGCCGGAAGGAATGTGGTCCTTGCTGGGGGGCGGCGCAATGCGTCCGTCCAGCGTCATGCCGGCCTTCATGGTGACGAACGGGCGATGGGTCCGGATGAACTTCGCAAAGGCCTCGTTGAGGCGACGGGCGGCGGCTTCCTTGACGCCGATGGTGAGTGAAACTCCGGCCGCCTGGAGCCGATCGAGACCGCGGCCGCTGACCTGCGGATTTGGATCTCTTGCGGCGGTGACAACCCGCGCCACGCCCGCCTTGATCAGCGCGTCGGCACAGGGCGGAGTGCGGCCATGATGGCTGCACGGCTCCAGCGTCACGTAGGCGGTCGCGCCGCGCGCTTCCGCGCCAGCCTGCTTCAAGGCCACAATTTCGGCGTGGTCCTTGTCGGCGTAGGAATGGAAGCCTTCGCCGATGACGGCGCCGTTTTTGACCAGCACACACCCGGTGGCGGGATTTGGAGAAGCCAGTCCGACCGATGCCTCGGCCAGCGCCAACGCACGTTCCATCCAAACTTCATCCGAGTTCGATTCCGTCGGTATCATTTTCCTCACAATCTTGTATGGCGAGATGCAGGAGCCTACTGTACGCCGTTTTGGAAGATAGGCGCGTCTTCAGCCTTCCAGCAGTGAATCAACGAACGCATTGCTGTCGAATGGAATCAAATCTCCCATTTGTTCCCCAATTCCGACGAAGCGCACGGGCAACTGCAATTCCCGGGCAATGGCAATGACGATCCCGCCTTTTGCGGTGCCGTCCAGCTTGGTCAGCACGATGCCGGAAACCGCAGCCGCCTGGGTAAATAGCCGCGCCTGTTGCAGGCCGTTTTGTCCGGTGGTCGCGTCCATGACCAGCAGTGTTTCGTGCGGCGCGTCGGCGGAAAAACGTTGTGCCGTGCGGCGAATTTTGTCCAGCTCCGCCATCAGGTTGTTTTTCGTGTGCAGACGGCCGGCCGTGTCCACAATCAGCACGTCGATTCCGCGTGTCTGCGCGGCTTGTAACGCGTCGTAGAGCGCAGCCGAAGGGTCGCCGCCCTGGCGGGTGCGGACCATTTCCACGCCGGCGCGCTGGCTCCAGACCTCCAATTGCTCAATCGCAGCGGCGCGAAAGGTATCGGCGGCGCACAGCAGAACGGATTTTTCCTGTTCGCGGAAATACGCGGCCAATTTCCCTGTGGTCGTCGTTTTGCCGGTGCCGTTGACACCCACCATCAGAATCACTTCCGGCTTCGCAGTGACGGTGCGCTGCCCCGAAGGAACGGAATCAAAAATGCGCAACATTTCCGCCTTCAGCAGATGCCGCAATTCGGCCCCATCGCGGATTTGCCGACGGGAGGCTTGTTGCCGAAGTTGAGCGATGATTTCCTGCGAAGTGGTGACGCCGATGTCGGAGGCGATCAAGGTGCCTTCCAACTCTTCCAGCGCGGTTTCATCCACCGGACGCGCCAGGGAAAGCAGGTCGTCCATGCGTTCCTGCAGACCGGTGCGGGTGCGCGCAACCGCCTGCTTCATGCGGTCCATCAAGCCGGGCTTTTGTTCTGGGGTATTGAAGAGTGACAGCATGAGGGGTTAAAAGAGCTACACCTTCAGTGTATCAACCCCTGCAGCCGTAGCCTGCGAAGGCGACGGAAGAGGGTAGAGAATTTTCGGTCGGGGTGTTGACGGTCGGGGAAAGAGTCGTGCTCTCCCACCCTTTGTGCAAAGGGCGCACAAAGGATGAGGCACCCAGAGTTTTGTTAACACTTGATTTGAAAATCCTCTAGAGAATTTTCACTGTTACTCGATTACTCGAATGTGAGCATCATTCTTTCCTGCCCTAGCTTCGCCAGGATTGATGGGGCACCCAGAGTTTACGCTATCTGTGGAAATGTTCTAATCGGGCAAAGCGCGGGCCGGGGTGCGGGAAGGTTCCGTGGCAAGCGGCGACTTGAGCCAGGGCCCGTCCAGGTGTCTTTTTGGGAGCACGACAAGCCCGGCGGAATAAGCGCGGCAAAACGCCTCGACGGCATGCACGTCGAACTTCTTGCCGGCCATGGTGCGGATGATCCGAACCACATACGCGCCGTCCATCGCATCCTGGTAGGTACGGTTGTGGGTCATGGCATCGAAGGTGTCCGCCACGGCGATGACGCGGGCCATCAGCGGTATCCGATCGCCTTTCAATCCATACGGATAGCCGGAGCCATCGATCGATTCATGATGGAGTTCCACGCCCGCCAGCAGGTCGGCAAACTCCAGCACCGGGCGAAGCATCTCCGCGCCGCGGGTGGTGTGCGTCTTCAGGATGGCAAATTCGTCCGGGGTCAAGACGCCGGGTTTCGTCAGGATGTTTTGGTCCATGCCGATCTTGCCGATATCGTGCAGCAGGGCGGAAAGGCGAATTCTCATGCTTTCCTCCGGCGACAGGCCCAGCTCGGCGCAGATCAGCGAGGAATATTCGGCCACGCGCCCGGAGTGCCCACGGGCATAAAAACTTTTCGTGCTCATTGAGGCGGACATGGCTTCGACCAGCCGGACAAAGATGGCATGGTGATCGTGTGACAGCAGGATCCACTTGGCCAGGGAAGTGTCCGGACTTTCGTTCATGCCGCTGAGTTCGCGGGCAAGTTCTTCAATCTCGGGCAGTCCGGCCTGGCCAGTGCGCAAAACGAATTCTCCCCGCTTGATGGCCTGTAGGGTCTCCAGGAACTGGCGCATGTCGCGGGCAAATTCCAATGTCACGGCCCAGCATTTGACAGACACGCCCACGGCGAGCGTCGCCAGCAACAATTTGACGATTCTGTCGCCCCAGGCTGGGGAAGAGAAGGCATTCGCGGCCAGCGCAAGCGACATGACACCGGCTGCGGCGGGAAGCAGGAGTGTGAGATAGAGCACCCAGAGTCGAGGATTGCGCTTGATCTCGCTGCGATTCCCGTGATGTAGGATGGGGGCCATACTTTCAGGTAACCATCTTACCTTGCAACGATATTACTTTGGGATGTGCGAAAAGTGGAAAAATGTTGGATAAAACTTTTGAGGGGGTATCCTTTGTGCCGTCACAATCGCTTTCTTTTCGGTGCTAAACATGCTGCGGAAAAACTCCGAATGTATGGCGAAAGGGCGAAATTTGCGGGATGGAAAACAATCAGTCAAGCCTCGCGGATCGTTCCTGGGGCATCCTGGCGCGATTCATTTTCCACTCCTTCCGGGAAATTGAGTTTTTCCGCAGCCTGTAAAGCAGTGCCCCGATATAAAACAGACTCGATCGGAGATTCCATTGGTGCTTTTGCGTCAGCGAGACGACTCATCCCGGCCAGGTCGAGACATCAGCTCGCGCATCGCTTCCTTGGCGGAGATCTGCTCGTGCAGGACCGCAGCCACCTTTTCAGTGATCGGCATTTCGACACCCATCCGGCGGGCGACTCCCAGCGCCGCGTCGGTGGTGCGAACGCCTTCCGCCACGCGGCCATGCATTTCGGTGAGGACCTCTTTCAGGCAGCGGCCGCGGCCCAACTCCAATCCGACATGGCGATTTCTGGACAAGGCGCCGGTGCAAGTCAGTACAAGGTCCCCAAGTCCGGAAAGTCCGGCAAGGGTCTCTCGGCGACCGCCGCAGGCGACGGCCAGGCGGGTAATTTCAGCGATGCCGCGGGTGATCAGCGCGGCCACGCTGTTATGGCCCAGTTCCAGCCCGTAGGTGGCCCCGGCGGCGATGGCAATCACATTTTTCAGCGCTCCGCCCAGCTCGACGCCCACCACATCGTCGTTGGTATACAGGCGCAGCGTGGGACTGGAAAATTCTTCTTGCAAGCGGGTGGCAATCGCCGGATCGCAGGAGGCAATGGCGATGGCCGTCGGGCTGCCCGCGCCGACTTCCTGGGCAAAAGAAGGGCCGCTGAGAACGCCGCGCGGCAGCGTCACATCGTATTTACCGAGAACTTCTCCTATCACCTGGGTCATGCGCAGGTAGGTCCCGTCTTCAATTCCCTTGGTCGCGTTGACGACGATCTGGTCGCTGCCGAGCAGCGGGCCCATGGCACAGCAGACACTGCGCAGGTGCTCGGACGGGACCGCCAGGAGCAAAATCTCGGCGTGGTCGACTGCCTCTTCCAGATCGGTGGTCACGCTGACAGCATCGGGGATAAAAAGTCCGGGCAGGTAGATGCTGTTTTCGCGCGTCTGCCGGACACTCTCGGCGACCAGGCGGGTGTGGGACCACAGGGTGATGCTGTGGCCGCCCCGCCGCGCCAGCACCAGCGACAAGGCCGTTCCCCACGATCCCGCTCCGACGATGGCGATGCGGCTCATGCAGCGTCGCTTTCTTTGCTTCCGAATCGATATTCGGTCCCATGCAGCAAGCGGTCGATGTTTTTGCGATGTTTGATGAGGATCACCGCCGGGACCAGGATCGTGCTGGCAATGAAGATTGCGCCGGTCCCATAGTCGATGCCCAAAAAGCGCTCTCCCAGCCAGACCCAGACAGGAAAGGACGCCGCCGCCAGCATGGATGCCAGAGACACATAGCGTGTCAGCGCGGTGACGACGATGAAAACAGCGAGCGCCGACCAAGCGGCCAGAGAGGCCAGCGCAAGAAAAACTCCAAGAGCCGTGGCCACTCCCTTGCCGCCCTTGCCGCGCAGCCAGATGGTGAAAACATGGCCGATCACGGCGAATACGGCGGCGATGGAGCCGGCTTCAACCGCTTGATGGCCGGAGGAAAGATGGCGGGCAATCTCGACCGCCAGAAATCCCTTGCCGATGTCGAGCACCAGCGTAAGCGTGCCCAGCCAGCGGGAGCCGGTGCGCAGCACATTGGTGGCGCCAATGTTGCCGCTGCCGGTCTCGCGGATGTCTTCCTTCCGGAACAACCATACCAGCAAATAGCCGAACGGAATCGACCCTAACAAGTACGCAATCGCGGCTGCAATGCAATCCACTGTCATGTGAGTACTGTTCGAGTGTAGCAGCGGGGATGCGATTTTGAGATGAACTTCCGAGAGCGCGTTTTCTCGCAGACTTTCCCGGTCCACGAAGTTCATGGGGCCGATCGGTTGCCGGGTTGATTTGGGGGTGTGCGTAGCAGAGCCAGGCGCCATTGGAATACGCCTTCAGGAACCGAGGTGCGAAGCGTCGAAGGTGTTGCGGTGAGATGCTGAACGCTCTCGCTCCAAATTGTGGCGTCGGTAGCGTACCTCAGCGCCTGAAGGCGCGCCATGGCTTCGAACTCGGTTCCCCGGACTGAAGTCC
>JAJYVR010000296.1 GCA_021791935.1 Acidobacteriota bacterium | reverse complement strand
TCCGGCTCCGAGAGTCGCCGCTCCTACAGGACCTGGCCAACGGCATCCTGCGCAAAGCTCACCGACTAAAGCCGATCCAGGTCTAAAATCGCAACCTTCACGCCGGATTCAGGTAGTAATTTCATCGGGGGACGCACTAACTCCGCCCGATGGGGCGTTGAGAGCCTTCTCGGCCTTACGTGCTGCTGGTTTGGATGTGAAGGGAATGAAAATGAACAATCTTCAGAAAGGACACTGGTACGTATTGGTGGGGAACGAACCAAGTTAAGTAGACTGACGCCAACGTTCAGGTCTGTGCGAAGTCCGGTTTACTTGACAGCTTTTGCATACTTTTATGATGCGCGAATACGCTTTCAAATGCAAAAGTCTGTGAATTCAAATTGACTGCACCCCGAAAACGATGGAGGGGTCAGACGAACAGTGGTACCCGGTAAATCGCGAAGGAGGCATCGCGATCTTCCCCGCTGGGTCTGTTTCGGTCCTTGCCTGCATCGTCGTTCCTCTTTTTGTCTACGATTCGTCACAAGCCGTACCAATCTGTTCAGAGATTCTGGTTGCATCCACGCTCAACGCTTGTGCCATTGACACAGTTAAGAATTGGAAGCGAGTATCTCCGGGCCGATTAGAGCGGTTCTTCCGATGCTTATGTAGCGGCGAAAACTCTTTTCGGCAGCTTTTCTTCAAGGAAAAGCTGCGTAGACTTCTCTTTCCCGCTATAAACTTTCAGGATTCTCGCTGACTAATGCTGCGTCAGAACCAGCGCCAGCACCGCGATCAGCAGCGTCGGCGGCATGACGAGCACGCCGACTCGCAAAAAGCGCCAGCCGCTCACTTCAATTTTTTCGCGGCGCAGCGCCATCAGCCACAAAATGGTGGCCAGCGATCCGGTCACGGAAAGATTCGGGCCCAGATTGATGCCCAGCAGGACTGCGGCGTGCATGGCGCGCGTGCCATGCGCAGCCTGGATCGCGGCCGCTCCGAGCAAGCCCATGGGCAGGTTGTTGATCGCGTTGGCCGCCATGCCGAAGCCGAACGCGACCGCGCTCAAGCCCGCGATGGGCGGCCACGTTGCGGCGGTCTTCAGCGCGTCGGCCGAGATCGCCAGTGCTCCCACCTTTCGCAGCGCCGCCACCATCACAAACAGGCCCGCCACCAG
The DNA here is from genome assembly GCA_021791935.1 of Acidobacteriota bacterium. GTDB lineage: Bacteria > Acidobacteriota > Terriglobia > Terriglobales > Acidobacteriaceae > JAKAAZ01. The sequence goes on along the minus strand of JAJYVR010000296.1, from coordinate 1,731 downwards.
CGGAATCACACTCCAGGACATGTGCCGCAGGGCTGCCGTCATCACGCGAACCTGACTGCGGGCGACGAACAGCATTGCCAGGACGCCTGCCGCCAGGGTTGCCGGACCGACCGGCCCTCCCAGTGCGGACGTGGCCAGCAAGGCGCTCGCGGCCACCAGTATCCCCAGCCCCGCGCGCCGTCCCATGGGGTTGAGCGTCGCCGGTTTCACCCCGTCCTCGATGGAAGGACGCAAGTCCGCGCGGCTGTGCCACCACAGCACCAGAAATGTCACTCCGATCGCGCCTGCCGCGGGGAGCAGAAAGATCCGCAGCCATTCCCCCAACGCTGGGAGCTGCCCATCAAACACGACCAGGTTCACCGGATTCGAAATCGGCAGAACGAAGCTAGCGGCATTGGCAATGAACGCGCACGCGAACAAATAGGGAAGCGGAGAAGTTTTGCTGCGGCGAACGACGGCCAGTACCGCCGGCGTCAGCAGCACCGCTGTCGCATCGTTTGAAAGCAGGGACGTGACCACAATCCCAATCCCAAACACCAGCACAAACAGACGTATCTGAGAACCCCGCGCGTGTTCCATGGCGAGGGCCGCCAGCCAATCGAAGACGCCATGTTGCCGCGCCAGTTCCGCCATCAGCATCATCCCTGCCAGAAAAAGATAGACATTGGTCCCGCTGCGAACCGCAGCCCACGCCGCACCAAGCGGCAATAGACGAAACAGCACCAGCAGGACTGCCCCTGCGACAGCCCAAATATATTCAGGAACATGGCGCGGACGCCAGAGGATCAAGACAAACACCAGAATGCACAACAGCCAGGTTGCAATCCAGATCGCAAGTTGTGCTGGGTGGAGGGGCATCAAGGTAGATTGTCGCAGATTCGCGTCGAGTTTCCCGCCGCTGGGTCAGGAATCGCAACGGGCTTTTTCCGATGCGCTGGAGAGGGTTGGATGCCGCGATTTCGAATCTCGACTCCCATCGTTTACCATGGCTTCGTTGGTCAACCGATGCAAGCGCTGCAATTGACGGAATACCGGAAGCTGCAACTGGTGGATTTGCCAGTGCCAGCATCTGCGCCAGACGAGGTGCTGATCCAGGTCGCGGCCTGCGGCATCTGCGGCAGCGATGTGCATGGATACGACGGCTCAACAGGCCGCCGCATTCCGCCGCTGGTCATGGGTCATGAAGCTGCGGGCGTCATTGTCGCGGTGGGCAAGTCTGCTCAAACATTCTCGGTCGGCGAGCGCGTCACGTTCGATTCCACCATTTCCTGCGGGACCTGCCGCTTTTGTCAAGAGGGCGCGATCAATCTCTGCGATCGCCGCGAGGTGCTGGGCGTCTCCTGCGGAGACTATCGCCGTAACGGCGCTTTTGCGGAGTATGTCGCGGTCCCGGCGCGCATCGTGTATCGTCTGCCAGACTCGCTCGGTTTTGCCGAAGCCGCCATGATCGAAGCGGTTTCCGTCGCCCTGCACGCCGTCCGCCTGACTGCGCCGGAGCAGGGAAGCGCGGCCTTGGTTGTGGGTGCGGGGATGATTGGACTGCTGGTCCTGCAATCGCTGCGGGTGGCAGGCTGCGACAGGATATATGTCACCGATATTGACGCTGGACGTTTGCAACTGGCAAAGAAACTTGGAGCGACTGAAACCATCGAAGCCTGCGGAGCAACGACCAGCGACGAGATTGCGGAGCGAGTTCGGGCCTTGACCGGCGGCCACGGCGTCGATGTTGCG
>JAJYVR010000046.1 GCA_021791935.1 Acidobacteriota bacterium | reverse complement strand
TCTACCGGCTACGTCTTCGGGTTCTGGCGGCGCGGCGTTCCAGGGGTTAAAACCCCGCGTTGACTGCTCTGTTCGGCACGACTGAAGGCGTGCCCTGATACAAGGCGGCGGCGAACCTGTACGGCACGACGAAGGTCGTCTCCTGGTGCAAGGCGGCGTGGTGGAGCGTACCTCAGCGCCTGAAGGCGCGGCGTGGGTTGGAACGTGGTTCCCCGGACTGAAGTCCGGGGTCTACCTAAAACCTGACAGATTGAGCGCGTGTCCGGGGCCTACCTAAAACCCGACAGATCGAGCGCGTGTCCAGGGTCTACCGGCTACGTCTTCGGGTTCTGGCGGCGCGGCGTTCCAGGGGTTAAAACCCCGCGTTGACTGCTCTGTTCGGCACGACTGAAGGCGTGCCCTGATACAAGGCCGCTGCGCTCCGGTCGGGATGACTTCATTTTCAGGATGGTCGTCGAATTGGAGAATCCCAGGATTGGCGATCGGCACAAAAAGCAGGTCCCTCCACTGCGCTGCGCTTCGGTCGGGATGACAATTGATTTTCAGGATGGTCGTCGAATTGGAGAATCCCAGGGTTGGCGATCAGCACAAAAAGCAGGTCCCTCCACGGCGAACCTCCGGTCGGGATGACAATTCATAAGAAACATTCAAGGTTGTCGCCAGAGCCATTGAGAGCCATGGAAGGTTGAGGGTGGGTTGGAAATTGGGGGTGTGAGGAGACCATTCCGGGGAAGGAGTCGTCTAATTTCGGTAGATTCTAAAGGTTGATGCGGGACATTGAAGACGATCCGACGCGAACCACGGAGGGTAGCGAGATGAAGCTGAGAAACCACTTGAATTTTATGAGAGCGAGCATGCTGGCAACAGGGTTGTTGCTGCTGACGGGCACGCCGGCGGTTTTGGCGCAGATGGCGCCGGGAGGGGCACCGCCGAGCGGCGGCATGAGCCCAGGGACTCCCCCCGGCGGAATGCAGCCAAACGGAATGCAGCCGAATGGGATGCAGCCGATGGGGCCGAACGCTGGGAACAACCAGCAGTTGGCGGTTGAGAACCGGACATTTGCCAACATACTCCGAAACATCGAAGTAGAAACCAAGCTGAGCAAGATGGCGCTGAAGAAAAGCAGCAATGCGGATGTCAAGAATTTTGCCCACCAGTTGATTGCGGACAATCACAAGCTGGAGGGCAAGGTAAGCCTGCCGGTATCCAGCGCACCAGCGATGCCGCTGGCGCCAGAGGTACCCAAGCAGACGAAACAGGCCGAAAAGCAGATGAAGAAGCTCTCTGGCCCGCAGTTCGATCAGTTGTATCTGATCCAGATGGACGCTTACATCAAGAACGATCGGCAGGTCGCGAGCCAAGCCGCCCAGCAATCGAGTGTGCCGGCCGTCAGCAAAGTGGGGACGGAGATGCAGCCGCTGACGGAGCAACACCAGAAACAAATTGCCCAACTGACTCAAGAGGAACACTTGAGGATCCAGTAGGTCGATTCCTCGTCGAAACAGGCCGCCGGTCGGCTGAATGAGTTGCGGTGTGTCCGGGATGGCCCTCCGCCCCGGCAGCCGCGCCGACCTCCGCTCAAGCTCTGTATTTCATGTGGATTTGGAGCCCGGAGGTCTTTATTATTGGGTATCCGGATTATTGGGTGTCTGGGGGTGCTTTGAGCGAAAATTGTAGGTGCCGTCGAACGGCTCGCAGCCGTTGCGGCAAATGGAGGGGAATCAAATGTGGCAGAACAACTTCACCTTTGTCGGAGTAGGGCGATTGGCAACCGGGTTATTGCTGTTGGCGATGACGCCGGCGGTTCTGGCGCAGATGCATGGTGGCGCGCCGATGGGCGGCGGGGCTCCCAACAACAATATGAACAGTCCCAATGGCAATATGTCGCCGGACGGGATGCAGCCGACTGGGCCGATGGGTCCGCAAAACAATGAAGAGACGATGGAGCGCAATGCGTTCGGGAACCTGCGCAGGAATTTCGATGTGGAGAACGCGCTGAGCAAGATGGCGGTGAAGAACAGCAGCAACGACGACGTGAAGAAATTCGCGCAGCAGGTGATCGCCGAAAATCGCGGTCTGTCAAACGATCTGATCCTTCCCAACCCCACCGGCGAGATGTTTGGGCCGGAAATGGTGCCGAGCCAGACCAAAAAGGCCGAAAAACAGATGAAGAAAATGACGGGGAAGCCATTCGACCAGATGTATCTGGTGCAGATGGACGCGTACGTCAAGAACGACCGGCGGGTGGCGCATAGTGCCGAGTCCATGATGAGCGTGCCGAAGGTGAGCGAAGTGGCGAACCGGGTGCAGAGCCTGTCCGAGGACCGCGAGAAACAGATTGGCGCGCTGACGCAGGAAACCGGCTTCAAGATCGAGTAGATCGCATCCATGGCTGAGGCCATGGCGGGGCCGCGCAACCCGACAGAAACTTTCACGGGCGCGTCGTACAATCAGGGGCAGACATGCTATTGCACATGCCACCCTGGTATCCCCGATTGGACCGAAGGCGGAGTTTGGTCGCTGACAGCTCCGGGCGTTGCACGGAGCGCAACGCGTTTGCGAATGCGGGGCGCGCGCCATGGTCGCGCATAGGTTTGTGTTTTCTGCTGTTGCTGGCGCTGTTTTCCTGGCAGACGGTTTCGATCGGACATGCGGAGAGCGTCAACGACCTGAAGCCTACGGGCTACGTCAACGATTTTGCGGGCGTGTTGTCCCCGGAGACCCGCAGCCATCTGGAACAATTGTGTACAGAGGTCGACCAGCAGGCGCATGCGCAGATTGCGGTGGTCACCATCCATACGACGGGCGACGACACGATCGACGATTTTGCGGTTCGCCTGGAAGAGAAGTGGAAGGTGGGGCAAAAGGGCACGGACCGCGGCTTGCTGTTCCTGCTCGCGACCGACGATCACCATTACAGATTTGAAGTTGGATATGGGCTGGAAGGCATCCTGCCGGATGGCAAGGTAGGAAGCATCGGTCGCGAGATGGTGCCGTATCTGCGCGAAGGAAATTACGACGCCGCGGTGACGCTGGCGACGCAGGACGTGGCGAATGCGATCGCGCAGGATGCTGGCGTCACCTTGAAAACTCCGGCGGAGGACCTGGGACCGGCGCCGCAGCCTCATCCCGCGAGTGCAGTGAAAGATATTCTGCTGGCGATCTTCGCGGTATTTGTGTTGATTTCGCTGCTGCGATCCGGGCCGAATGGCTGGGCGGGATTTCTGCTGGGAATGTTCCTTGGGAACATGATGGGCGGCGGCCGCGGTGGCGGTGGCGGCTTTGGTGGCGGAGATGAAGGCGGCGGGGGCGGATTTGGCGGTTTCGGCGGGGGTAGTTCTGGCGGCGGCGGCGCTTCAGGAAGCTGGTGATGGGCGGACGGGAGTCGAATTGGAGAATCCCAGGTCTCAAGGTCGAGACCTGGGGCACCCAGGATTGGCGATCGGCGCTTTCGCAAAATGCGCCAGGATGGACACCGTATAAAAACTTCAAGGACGGCATCAAGGAAAGATCAAGGGGAGAACAATCGAAATGAAACGGACTGGGCTTATCGTACTGGGAGCGGTCGCAATACTGGTTGTGGCAGCGCTCTTTGTTTTTGGCAGTTATATTTCCGCCCGCAACCAAATGGTGGCCAAGAATGAGCAGGTGAAGCAGACCTGGTCGCAGGTGGAAGTGGTGATGCAGCGGCGGGCGGACCTGATCCCCAACCTGGTGGCGACGGTGCAGGGATTCGCCTCCCACGAAACCACCGTGTTCAGCGATATTGCCAATGCGCGGGCGGCCTTGCTGGGGGCGCGCGATCCGCAATCGAAGATCGCAGCCAACGGGCAGCTCGACAATGCTCTGGGACATCTGCTGATGATTACGGAAGCCTATCCGCAGTTGAGGTCGAACCAGAACTTTCTGCAATTGCAGGATGAGCTGGCAGGGACGGAAAATCGCATCGCCGTGGAACGCCGCCGATATAACCAGGCGCTGCAGGACTACAACACCTTCATCGGGCTGTTCCCGAACAGCATCTGGGCGGGGATTGCCGGATACCGCAGGAACAATGCGTATTTTGAGGGCACTCCGGCGTCGCAGCAGGTCCCCACAGTGAACTTTTCCGGGAAGTAAGGACGCGGTCGGAGGATCGATCTTAGCGGTGCTGCGGTTGGAAGCTTCGACGTTGTTCGGGAAAGCCGTCTGGCGCGCTCGCCCCGAATCGGGGTGTCGGCAGCGTACCTCAGTGCCTGAAGGCGCGTCACGGATTCACCCAGTTTCCCCGGACTAAAGTCCGGGGTCTACCCTGAACCTGACTGAGCGGGCGTCCATCATACCCTATCCGTGAAAATACTCTTAAGGAGCGCAAAAAGCGGCTGGGAGCGCAAGCGCCCAGCCGCTTTTTGCGCTTTCAGGCGGAAGACTTATTTGCGACTGAAGGCGGCGACGGCTTGCGCCTCGTCGTCTTTTACGTCGAACACGGTGTACAGCTTGGTGATCTGCAGCAGGTCGTGGACTTTTTTCGTGAGCTTCAACAACTTCAGCTCGCCACCCTGATTGCGCGTAGCCGTAAAGGCGCTCACCAGCTCCCCGATGCCGGAGCTGTCGATGTAATTTACGTCGGCCAGGTTGAGCAGGATGTCTTTCGATCCCTTGCCCAACAATTCACGAACCGCATTGCGCAGTTGCACACTGCCTTCGCCGAGTGTGATGCGACCGCTGAGATCGAGAATGGTGACTCCATCCACTTGGCGGGTACTGATCTTCATGCTCACGGTGGTATTCCTCCTTAGGCGCTTTTCTGGGTTGGACCCAAATGTTTGATAAGTGTTAGCTCGGTGCCGGGGTGCAGTAGCTTGAAGTGTACCTCGTCCATAAACGATCGGATGAGGAAAATTCCGCGGCCGGAGCCGTTGAGCAGGTTTTCCGGCGCCAAGGGGTCGGGAAGGGTGGTTGGATCGAGGCCGTTTCCCTGGTCGCCGATGCGAATGATCAACGATGAACCGTCGTTCTCAAACGAGGCAGTGATCTTTTTCTCCGGATCGTAGGCATTGCCGTGCAGCACGGCGTTGACGGCGGCTTCGCGCACCGCCATGGTGAGCTGGAAGGTCTGGTCCTCATCCAGTCCCGACTTCTGGGCCAACTGTTCCGCCGCTTGTTCCACTTTGTTCACGCTGTCCAGCGACGAGTCCAAAGTGTAACTGAATCGACTCACCATGGAATCCACCACACGCCCCGGGCCCGCTAATTTATCGGTTCCTGGTTCCGATTGCGGTCATTGTTGCCAAGGACACGCAGAAACTCTCCACAGGGGAAGTTTGCTTGCTTGTTTGCCTTAGTGTCAAGGCGCTCTGGAAGACTTTTCTTCCAGGACGCCAAAGGACGCCGGTTTAGAAGGTTTATTTGCTTCCCCGTCATCACAGGTAAGCTACGCGAACCTGGGGCAGCCCAGCCGCGTCGCGGCCGTCCGGCGGGAAAGAATCTGCACTCGCTTTCGCCCGAGTTGAGTAGACTGTCCATGCGGGCGAACGAACTGTTTTTGCGGGGACAAAGCGCGTCCATTGTCTAGAGCTTGTTTCATCCATGATTTTGTGGGGACCAGCCAAATGCTCACAGCGGCTAAAGCCCGCGATTTTTGTGGCCTTGAACGGCATGGCTAAAGCCATGCCCCGATACAAAGCATGTCGATGAAACAAGCTCTAAGCTAGCGGTTCTTTTGAAGGAAATGTAGACGGCAACTGGACAGCAACGACAAGACAGCTCGACCCACAATCGAAAGAAGGAAAGCGCAGCCAATGCAGCCCGACGAGACCAGGAAAAATCATAAGGAAGGGTCGACCGCGAAAGGCTCCATCCTGATCCATCTTTCTCTGCTGCTGGGCAGTACGATTCGCGATGCGGCCGGCCATTCGCTGGGACGCGTGCGCGAGGTTGCCGTCACCACTGGCGGGCGATCGTCGCTGGTGACGGAATTGGTCTGGGGGCGAAAGGACGATCTGCAGGCGGTCTCGCCGGCAGGTTTGGAGCAGACGCCAAGCGGAGACTTGCGGCTGCGTGGAGACGCCAATCCCAGGCCCTTCAACCTGGGAGAGCCGCTGTTGTTGCTGGACCGCGACCTGATGGACCAGCAGATCATCGACGTACATGGGCGAAAGGTTGTCCGGGTCAACGACGTCTCGCTTCTTTGGCTGCCGCAGGAATGCGGCGGAGAAATGCGCGCCATTGAAGTGGAGGTGGGCACACTGGGAGCGGTCCGCCGGCTGCTGAAGGGAATTGCGACCAAGCGGGCGATCGAGCGCATCACGAAAAAAATTCCATCGCACGCGATTCCATGGGATTTTGTGGACCTGATTGAAGTGGACCCGGCGCGCCGGGTGCGGCTGAAGATTTCTCACGAGCGGTTGTCGCAATTCCATCCGTCCGACCTCGCCGATATTTTGGAGGACCTGGCGCCGGTACAGCGGGAAGCCATCTTCAACCAACTTGACGAGGAAGTGGCGGCCGAGGCGCTGGAGGAAGTGGAACCGAAGCTGCAGAAGCAACTGCTGGAATCGATGGATTCCGAACGCGCCGCCGACATTCTGGAGGAGATGGACCCGAGCGCGGCGGCGGACTTGCTGGGCGAGCTGCGCAAGGAGCAATCCGAGGCAATCCTGGAAGAGATGGAGCCGGAGGAGCGGGAGGAAGTGAAAGAGCTGCTGGAATTCAGCGAGCATTCAGCAGCAGGCCGCATGACGACGAAATATGTCGCGGTGCCGGCGGATGCCACCGTTGCCCAGGCGATCGAAGCGCTGCGCAATTTCGACGACGATCCCGAGACGGTGACGGAGGTTTATTTGCTGAATGAAGAAGGCGTGTTGCTTGGGGTGGTGCCGCTGGCCAGGTTGGTGCTGGCGTTGCCGGAAACGAAAGTCGCGGTGCTGAGCGAATCGCGCTTTGTGAGTTGCCCCGCCGGGATGCATGACAAGCAGGTGGCGGAACTGTTTGACCGCTATAACTTGTATGCATTGCCTGTGGTGGAAGAGCACAACAAGCTGGTGGGCGTGGTGAATGTGGACCAGGTGATTGCCTTTATGCGGCAACAGGCGTAGCCATTTTAATAAAATACCGCAGTTAAAAAACAATGTTTGTCATTCTGAGGTCGCCATGGCGGGGGAAGAGTCCAAAGGGCGATGGCGGCAATTACCGGGCGAATATTCTCTGGATTCTTCGCTCCGGTCGCGTCGCCCAGGCGACCGACCTTCGCTCAGAATGACTCCCTTTTGTGGAATTGCGCGAAAGAAATCTAGGCCGAGCCGGGATCATGGACACATTACCCACATTGCAGCCAGCGCCGACCGCTCTGCGGATTCTTTATATCGCGCCGATGAATTACGGCTGGTACGGGCTCTATCGGCAACGCAGCCTGGAGCGGCTTGGCCACACGGTATTTCCTGTCGACATCGTGCAATATGAGAAGCGCGGCAATCCTTTCATGGCGCGGGTCCGGTACCGGCTGCAAATTGGCCGCGTGGTGGCGCAGATGAATGAAGATGTGTTGCGGCTTGCGAAGGAACATGCCGTGGATGCAGTGTGGTTTGACAAGCCGTTGTTTATCCGTGCCGCCACGCTGCGCGAATTGCGCGCAATGGGCATCGCGACCGTGGATTACATGATCGACAATCCATTTGGCCCGAGGCATGATCCGGGATTTCGGCTGTATGTGCGCACCATTCCGGAGTACGACGTGCATGTGCAGCAGCGGGACGTGAGTGTCGCGGAATATCTGGCGCGGGACGCGCGACGCGTGGTGAAAGTGCAGACGGCGTTTGAGCCGAGCGTGCATTTTCCTCCGCCGGCGGGCTGGGCGGACAAGGACCGCACGCGGGAAGTTTCTTTTATTGGCACGCCGTATGACGAGCGGCCGCAATTTTTGACCGACCTGTGGCGCAAGTACGATTTGCCGGTGGCGATTTCCGGACCGCGCATCTGGACGCGCAAACTCGATCCTGCGGCATTGGCCGCACTCTATCCAGAGCCAGGCGAATTGTACGATGCCGCGTATCGCGAGGGCATCTGGCGCTCGAAGATCAATCTGAGCTTTTTGACCCACGGCAACCAGGATGAGTACGCGCACAAGAGTTTTGAAATTGCCGCGTGCGGCGGATTTCTGCTGGCGGAGCGCTCCGCCGGACATAGTGAGCGATTTCGGGAAAACGAGGAGGCGGTCTTTTTCTCGGACATTGAGGAGTGCGCGGACAAGATCCAACGCTATCTCAACGACGAACCGGCGCGGGCGCGGATTGCCGCCGCCGGACGGCGTCGCGCGGTGACGTGCGGGTATGACAACGACACGCAACTGGCCAAGGTGCTGGACGTGGTGGAGGAGTTGTTGCCGGAGATTCGCGCGGGACGCGGCGGGCCGAAATGATCTTCGATCTTGAACGCGGCCAAGTTTTGCCCGAGTTCACTGCCGACGTGTGCGTTGTCGGCGCGGGGGCCGCGGGCATTGTGCTGGCTGCGGAACTGCTGCGCAAAGGCAGGCGCGTGCTGCTGCTGGAAAGCGGCGGAGGCAAAGAGGAAGAAGCGGTGCAGCAGTTGAACCAAAGCGAACGAACGGGTCAGCCGCTGAAGGCGGTACACGCAGGGCGTTTTCGCGCGTTGGGTGGAACAACGATCCGCTGGGGTGGGCAAATTCAGGAGATGCAGGAGCGGGATTTTGAAGCGCGTCCTGGAATTCCAGGGAGCGGGTGGCCGATTGCCAAGGCTGAACTGACGCCGTATTACGAGCGAGCGCTTGAGGCGGAAGGATTGCTGCCGGTGCTGCGAACCGATGAGGAGGTGTGGCGGGAGTCTGGCTCGGCTGCGCCAAATCTTTCGGAGGACCTGATTCCGTATTTCACACGGTGGTGTCCGGAGCCGAATTTTGCTCGACTGTATCGGGACGCGCTGGCTTCGACGGACATTTGCGTGGTGCTGCACGCGACCGTGTGCGAACTGAGGATGAACGAGGCCGCGGACGCTTTGCTGGGTCTACGTTGCAGGAACCTTGCCGGGCACGAACATGTTTTCCATGCGCCGACGTATGTGCTTTCTCTGGGGATGATGGAAACGATCCAACTGCTGCTGCAGCCGTTGGAGAAGGGGCAGGCGCCGTGGCAGAAAAATGAGTGGCTGGGACGGCATGTGCAGAGCCACATTGAAACCAACTCGGCGAGGCTGGTGAACGTCGATCGCGAGCGGATGGAACAGGTGTTCCCGAATGTGTATCTGAAGGGGAGAAAATATCAGCCGAAGCTGCGGGTGACGGAGGAGCGCCAGCGGGAAGAAGAAACGCTGAACATTGCCGGAGCGATTTCATTCATTAGCCTGGGGAGCGTGGAACAGGATGTGCGGCAGATGAAGTCGGCGGCACGGAACCTGTTGCGGGGAAACTGGTCGGCGATTGGCATGCGGGACACGATGCCCGCGTTGCGGCGGCTGCCGATCCTGCTGCAGTTGGCGTATAGCTTTTATGTCAGCCATCGCGCGTATTGGCCGAAGGACGTGACGTATTGGCTGCGCGTGCATTGCGAGCAGGAGCCGCTGTCGGCCAGCCGGATTACGCTCTCGCCGGAACGCGATGCGGTGGGGATGTTCCGCAGCCGCATCGATTGGCAGGTGTCGCCGCTGGAGTGGAAGACAATCCAGCGCTTCACGCAGATGGCACAACACGCGCTGGAAGCCGCAGGGCTAGCAACGCTGGAGCCGCAGCCGGAGTTGGCGCTGGAAGACGGTTATCGCCAGGTGACGTTCGACGACAGTTATCACTGGATGGGCGGGACGCGCATGGCAGCGTTGTCTACGGAGGGCGTGGTCGGTACGGATTTGAAGTTGTACGGCGTGCGCAATGCGTACGTGTGCAGCGCTTCGGTCTATCCGACTTCAGGCTTTGCAAATCCAGTGCATACCTTGCTGGCGCTGGCGATTCGCCTGGCCGATCGTTTGGCATCCTGACCATAGAATCCCACCCTTCGCGATAAGGCCGCGAAGGGTGGGGCACCCGATTCACCGATTATGGAACGAGTGAGCAGAAAAGGAACTCCCATGCTTGAGACGATTGAGTTGGCGGGCAGCGGTCGCGTGACGACGCGGCTGGGCTTTGGCGGCTCCGGCCTGATGGGTGGGACCAGCGAGCGCGAATCGCTGCGGCTGCTGGAGACGGCATTCGACGCGGGTGTTCGGCATTTCGACGTAGCGCCCGCCTACGGACATGGTCAGGCAGAGCGATGCCTGGGGAAATTTCTGCGTGGGAAAAGGGAGCAGGTCACGGTCACTACGAAGTACGGCATCCTGCCGCCGGCGGGGGCGGGGGCGCTGGAAATGGCGCGTCGTGTGGTGCGGCCCGCGGTTGCGCGGCTGCCAGCACTTCGAAAACGAGTGGCGCAGGCGGCGGCAGGACTGCGATCAAAGGCGAAATTTTCCGCGGAAGAGGCACGACGGTCGCTGGACCGCAGTTTGCGGGAACTGGGGACCGATCGCATCGACGTATGGCTGCTGCATGAAGCGACGGCGGACGATCTCGACGGGTCGGATTTGTTGCCGTTTCTGGAGGACGCGCAGCAGCGGGGCCTGATCGGGACGTATGGCGTGGGTGCGGAGCGGGGACGCCTCATCGATGCGTGGGAGAGACATCGAGACTATTGCCGGGTGCTGCAGTTTGAGTGGTCGGCGCTGGAGGAAGAGGAGGCAGGCTTTCCCGGAGCATTTGTGATTCATCATCGAGCGATTTCTGGTGCGATGGATACATTTCGCGATCGCTTCCGGCAGGATGCGGGCCTGTGCCGGCGTTGGTCGGATGCAGTCGATGTGGATCTGTCGGACACAGAACTACTGGCTGGAGTTTTATTGCAGGCGGCGCTGGTGGCGAATCCCAGAGGGATGGTGTTGTTCTCGTCGCGAGTGCCGGAGCACATTCGAGCGAATGTGCGGGCGGCAGTGGAGACCGACGCGGGGGAGCGAGGGAAACGCTTTCTGGAGTTGGTGGCGGAGGAGCGCGGCTAGAGGGACAACACACGTGAGAAGGATGATTGATCCGATGGGACAATCGGATGAATCATTTTGGTCGAACACAGCCCGCAGGGGCTGAACAGGCATAGTTTCGGCTCTACGGCCTGACTGAAGTCGGGCCCTGATACAAAGCGAATGTGGTCGAGCGTACCTCAGCGCCTAAAGGCGCGATGTGGATTGGAACCGGGTTCCCCGGACTGAAGTCCGGGGTCTACCCAAAACCTCGCGAACGAGGACGTGTGCGGGTCTACCGGCAACGTCCCAGGGTCTGGCGACGCGGCGTTCCAGGGGTTACAACCCCGCGTTGACTGCTCTGTTCGGCCCGACTGAAGTCGGGCCCTGATACAAGGCGGCGGCGAGCTGGAATGGGTTGCGGCTATCGCGATGACGAACATTTTTTTGATCCCACCCTAGCTGCAAAGGGCGCGGCAAGGATGGGACACCCGGCCACGGCGACCATCGCCCGGAATGACAAATTTATGGGGCGAACCCAAGACTCCCCGCTTTGGAATCGTGTACCCTGAAACATCCGGAGCCCCGCATGAAGCAACGCTGGAAGACCCAATTCGTTATGTTTCTAGCGGTGCTTGGACCGGGCATCATTACCGCCAACGTCGACAACGACGCAGGCGGCATCCTTACGTATTCGCAGGCAGGGGCGCAATTCGGCTACATGCTGCTGTGGACGATGATTCCCATCACCCTGGCGCTGGTTGTGGTGCAGGAAATGTGCGCGCGAATGGGCGCGGTGACGGGCAAGGGATTGAGCGACCTGATCCGCGAGGAATTCGGTCTTCGCATCACATTTATCGTGATGATCCTGCTGGTGATCGTGAATTTCGGGAACGTGATTGCAGAATTTTCCGGCATCGCCGGCAGCATGCAGTTGTTCCATATCAGCAAATATCTTTCCGTTCCCATTTGCGCGGCGCTGGTGTGGTTGCTGGTGGTGAAGGGCGACTACAAGGGCGTGGAAAAGATTTTTTTGCTGGCTTCGGCTTTTTACATTGCATATATTGCGGCGGGAGTGCTGGCCGGGCCGGACTGGCATACGGCGCTGCTGGCCACGGTGAAGCTGCCCCCGCGCGCAACCTGGCACGCGTCGTCCTACGTCTACATGACGGTCGGGGTGATTGGCACAACGATTGCGCCGTGGATGCAGTTTTATTTGCAGTCCTCAGTCGTCGAGAAGGGCATCAACGTGAAGCAGCTTGGCGCTTCGCAATGGGACGTGATTATCGGCTCGTTTTTTACCGACATCGTGGCCTGGTTCATCATCGTGGCTTGCGCGGCCACGCTCTATGTCCATGGGATGGGCGCGATCCAAGTACCTTCCGACGCGGCGGAAGCCATGAAGCCGCTGGCGGGCCAGTACGCATTCATTTTGTTCGCGGCGGGGTTGTTCAACGCCTCGTTATTTGCGGCGTCCATTCTGCCGCTTTCCACCGCATATACCGTATGCGAAGGCATGGGGTTCGAATCGGGCCTGGATAAAAGCTTCAGTGAAGCGCCCGCTTTCTACTGGCTGTACACGCTGCTGATCGCGGCGGGCGCCGGAGTCGTCTTGTGGCCGCATTTTCCGCTGGTGAAGGTGACGATCCTTTCTCAGGTGCTGAATGGGGTCCTGTTGCCGGTGGTGATGATCTTCATGCTGGTGTTGATCAACAAGACGGAGTTGATGGGCAAGCACACTAACAATCGCTGGTTCAATTCGATTGCATGGACCACAGCGATCGTCGTGATCGGATTGTCGGTTGCAATGCTGTTTCTGCAAGGCAGCTAGATGTGCGGTCGCGTCAAATCTTTTCGCTCGGGTCGAATCCCAGGTTAGCTTCGCGAACCTGGGGCGCCCGAATTTTCGCTGTTGCGGAAAAACAGAAGGTCGCTGGGTCAAAGGATTTTTCCCTGGGCCAGGTCGCGGATGAATTTTCTGTCGGCGGCGAGGAAATTGTAGGCGGGCAAGTCGCGCAGCTCTGCCCAGCGCATGTCCTGAAAGATGCGATTCTGTATATCGCCCTCGAAATGGTAGACGGCGAAGAATTGCAGGTGGATGGAGCCGCCGTTGCGATAGTTGTGCTGCACCTCTGCGATGAAGGGTCCGATCTTGGCTTCGATGCCGAGTTCTTCTTCCAACTCGCGACGCAGCGCCTGCTCGGGAGTTTCGCCGGGCTCGATTTTGCCGCCGGGAAATTCCCATTGCAATCCCATGGCCGTGCCGGCCTTGCGCTGACAGATGAAGACTTGCTTGTCGCGCAGAATCAACGCCGCGACCACGGCGCGCATCCGAGGTTTTTCCGACGGGGTCTGGGGCGCTGTTTCGACTTCCGGTTCCATCACTTCTTTAGGATAGTGATTTACGTCTGCTTCCGCGAATGCGAAAGTGAAATCAGGCGCGGATGCGCGGGGAAGGAATTGGGATGTATCGCCGCCGCCAGACAGGCCAGGCCGTCGAGCAGAGGATGGGCGGGAGTGTTGAGAAACTCATCGGGGATGCAATAGACACGGCCTTCGGTGACCGCGCGAAGGGATTGCCAGCCGCGCTGCTCAATGACGCGAGCCAGGGGCACGCGATCTCCGGCGCCGCACCAGGCAAAGATGAGAATGTCCGGGTCGGTTGCCGCGACTGCCTCCGGCGCGGTCGTTTTTCCGGGGTCTCCGATGAATTCACCTCCGGCGGCTTCGACCAGTTCCTTGACCCACGGCTGCGAATGAATGAGCGGCTTGCCCCATTCTTCGCAATAGACGCGCGGGCGGAGGGAGCAATTTGCAGCCGCTGCGCGAACGGTCTCAATGTTCGACGAGATTTCCGCGACCAGGACTTCGGCGGGGTCGGAGGCGTGGACAACTGAGCCGATGAGTCGAATGTCGGCGAAGATGTCGGCGAGGGAGTGGGGGGCGAGCGTCAACACCGGGCAGCCGGCGCGCAGAATGGCGGCCAGCGACTCCATGCGATAGGGAACAGACGCGAGCACCAGATTCGGCTGGACCGCCAGCAGTTCGTCCATGGTGGAGGACCAGGAATCGGCAACGATGGTCACGTTGCGGGCAGCCAGCTCCGGTACCGCCTCGACGCAGTAGCGGGTGCAGGCCACCAGATCGTCAAGGCGTCCGAGCCGTTGCAGGGTGAGGGTGATACTGGGTTGCAGGGAAGCGATGCGCAGCGGCTGGAACCCAGGTGAGCGACCCGCCCCGACGGACAAAAATCGTCCGCCGGGGACCCCGATTCGCGCACCTGGGGCACCCGCTTCGATCCCAGGTCTCAAAGGCGAGACCTGGGGCACCCGGAGCGAGGAGGAAAACGCAGGTCCCTCCACTTCGTCCGCAGCAGCGGACTTCGGTCGGGATGACACAGTTGGTTTATCGGTCACTTCTAATCTTGAATTCGCTTGATTCAGATTGGCTAGGCATGGACAGGGCCGGGCTGGAAGATCGGCCATCCCTGGAGGGCGGCAATTTCCGTCAGCTCCGCCGTAGGATTGACGACAAACGGGTGCTTCGCGATGGCGAGCATGGCGGCGTCGTGAATGGAGTTGCCGAAGACCGCATCGGGCTCAGCGATGCCGACGCGCGCCAGAGATTGCACTTTGCCTTCATCGGTGGGGATATCGAGGAGGTCTTCCGTGACCAATCCGTTGACGACGCGCACGCGGGCTGCCAGCACGCGCTCGGGGGGAATGTCGAAATGCCGCATGGCATCTTCAATCAACCAGTTGTTGGTGGAACTGACGGCCCACACAACGGTCCCGCGCTGCTGCAGTCGATTGCAGGCTTCGAGCATCTCAGGAAAAATGTTTGGGCGCGTCACAGTGTCGAAGTATGTATGCGCGGCCTGGCGCAGTTCGGTTTCGCGCAGGTCGCGATAGATCTGCACCATCTCGCCGCAGATGGCGAGCTCGGATACTTCGCCGCGGAGATAGGCGCGATAGCGCGCATCCATCCAGTTGCAGGCTTCGCGAGAGAGCAAGCCGGATTCCATGGACCATTGCATGAAGCCGACGCCGGCGTCGCCGGACCAGAGCGTGCCATCGCAGTCGAATACGGCGACGGCGGGTTGGATGGTGTCGATGCGACGGAAAAATTCAGAAGAGGAGAGAGTGGAGGTTTTCGGGGATGTGAGTTGTTGTGCCAAAACGAGCGACCTTATCGAAAATATAAAAAAGAGAAATTGTAGAAGGCTGACGATTGTTCGTTGTGAATGCGCCTTCCTCTCTATGATGCAGCATCGGCGGCAACTATGCCAGGGTCGTCGCGGCAATTTACCAGCCTGTAATCCAGTGACGCACGGGCGGGCTGGCAAAGTTGATTCCACGGGAAAGAGTTGCTGAAGGCGCGGCGCGATGCCCGATAATTTCTACAGGCGAGGCAGAGCGTGGAGAGCCATGACAATCTCGATGGGAACAACCTGAAGCTGATTCAGGGGTATCTGACGTATCTTCGCGTCGAGAAGGGGCTTCGACCGCTGACCTGCGAGGCCTACCGGCGCGATCTGCTGCAATGCGCGGAATATCTGGAGCAGACGAACGGCTTGCTCGCTGCCGCAAAACATGAAGACCTGGCGGGGTTCATCGCGCATCTGCAGGCGCACCAGGTAGAGGCGCGCTCGCGGGCGCGGAAATTGTCGTGTTTGCGCGGGCTGTATCGCTGGCTGCTGCTGGACAAGCGCATTGCCTACGATCCGACGATTCATCTGGAAACGCCGGCGGGATGGAAAGTGCTGCCCAAGTCGTTGTCGGAAGCCGAAGTGGCGACGACGATCGACCAGACCGGGCACGGCGCCGCGGGAAGCAGGACGGAAGAGTGTACGCCGCAGTCGTTGCGCGATCGGGCCATGCTGGAGCTGCTGTATGGCGGTGGCGTGCGGGTGTCGGAGCTGGTCGGACTTGCGGTGGAAGACATTTCCCTGCTGCAGGGGCAGATGCTGGTGCGCGGCAAAGGCGACAAAGAGCGTATTGTGCCGCTCGGGCAGCCTGCGATTGCGGCGTTGACGGAGTATCTGGAACAGGGCCGGGCACAGTTGCTGCGGAAGGCGAATGTGCGCGAGGTATTTCTATCGCAGCGTGGACATCCGCTGACGCGGCAGACGGTGTGGGCCATGGTGAAGCATGTGAATCATCGCGCCAGCCCGCACATGCTGCGGCATAGTTGCGCGACGCACATGGTGGAGCACGGCGCGGACCTGCGCACGGTGCAAACTTTACTGGGCCACGCGGACATTGCGACCACGCAGATTTATACGCATCTGGCGCTGGGCAGGTTGAAGGCGGTACATCGGGAGCATCATCCACGCGGGGGGCGGGTCACATCCCACTCAAGCCAACAGAGGGCTTGAATGGGGCACCTGCCCGCGGTTTTGAGTTGAAGCCCAGGTGAGCTGCGCGCACCTGGGGCACCCAGAGTTTGGGCGGAAGCTGAAGGATTCGATGAAAACGAAGGAGCAGATCGGGAACGGGAAAGCGGAGCCGCAGGCGGCGGAAATCCTTCGGCTGATTGCGGATTACATGGCGGTGTTGACGGTGGAGCGGGCCTCGTCGGAGCACACGGTGCGCGCCTACCGGAGAGAGCTGCATTCCTTTGCCGCATTTTTGGCGAAACGTTGCGGCAGCGGCGTTGTGCCTTCGCAGATTGAACATCCTGCGATCCGGGAATATCTGGGGAC
>JAJYVR010000295.1 GCA_021791935.1 Acidobacteriota bacterium | reverse complement strand
CAGGAAGCCCTCGAACAGGCCGTTGGCGACGCCCTCAAAACCATCACCCCCGGCAACGCCGCCGCATGGTTCCGACACTGCGGCTACGGCATACAGCAACCATAGTTCTGCTCTAGCGCGTCGTGCGCGGCAAGGGTGTCCGGATCCTCGCCGCATCGCCGCATAAGTGCGGGCCCAAGGCCCACAAACAGCCGTCAGGCTCAGAGTATCATCGACGCCTGAAGATTGGCTGAACAAACAAAAGAAGCTCCGCCACGGCGGAGCTTCTTTTGTTTCTGCGTTCTTCTCGCTAGCTATTGGAAAGCAGAATCCCCTCCGACGACCGCTCCGCGCCTTCACTGCCGATCGGTCGATAGAACAGTTGATTGTTGTCCAGGTAGACTTCAA
This sequence comes from Acidobacteriota bacterium, assembly GCA_021791935.1. GTDB lineage: Bacteria > Acidobacteriota > Terriglobia > Terriglobales > Acidobacteriaceae > JAKAAZ01. Next base: position 2,525 of record JAJYVR010000295.1, on the reverse strand, counting down.
GGAATGCGGGCCGCTCCTGAATATTGCCGGCAATCAACGCCTCCGACAAAGGATCTTCCACGTACTTCTGCAACGCCCTCCGCAGCGGCCGCGCCCCATACGTGCGATCCACCAGCGTCTTCTCCAGGATCCACTTCTTCGCGTCCTCCATCACAGAAATCGTAATGGCCTTCTGCGCCAGGTTCGCGTTCAACTGCTGCACCAGCAATTCCATGATCTGGATCAGGTCGGCATCGGTCAGCGCCTGGAAGATGATGACCTCGTCCAGACGGTTCAAAAATTCTGGATTGAAGGTGCGCTTCACCTCGTTCCGCACCAGGTCTTCGACCTTCTCCGCAATGTTGTCTTCCAGGTTCGACTGGAAGCCCAGCCCTTGCCGCTTCTGCAAGTGCCGCGCGCCGATGTTCGAAGTCATAATGAGGATCGTGTTCTTGAAGTCGACCGTGTTGCCCAAACCATCGGTCAACTGTCCATCTTCAAACACCTGCAGCAAAATGTTGAAAATGTCCGGATGCGCCTTCTCAATCTCATCCAGCAGCACCACGGAGTACGGCGACCTCTTCACGCGTTCCGTAAGCTGGCCGCCTTCCTCGTAGCCCACATAGCCCGGAGGCGATCCGATCAGCTTCGAGACCGAATGCTTCTCCATGTACTCCGACATGTCGAACCGGATCAGCGCCTTGTCGCTGCCGAACAGGAAATTCGCCAGCGAGCGCGCCACTTCCGTCTTACCCACGCCCGTCGGTCCCAGGAACAGGAACGAGCCGATCGGCCGGTTCGGCGACTTCAGTCCCGCGCGAGAGCGACGAATCGCGCGCGCAAGCGCGGAAATCGACTTCTCCTGCGAAATGATCCGCTTGTGCAGTTCTTCTTCTACCCGCAGCAACTTCTGCGTCTCTTCCTCTTTAATGGAAGTGACCGGCACGCCCGTCCAGCGGCTCACAACATCTTCAATGTCCTCCCGCGTCACCACGCCCGCGGTCGAATCGTCCAGATGATATTTGTCGCGCAGCGCCCGCAGGTTCTCGCGCTCCTTGCGTTCCTCATCGGAATAGAACCGCGCCTTTTCAAATTCATGGTTCGCAATCGCGTTTTCCATGCGATGCACAATGAATTTGATCCGCTTTTGGATCTCCGTAATTTCTTCCGGCAGGGAAGTCTGCCGCAGCTTCACTCGCGCTCCCGCCTCGTCGATCAGATCGATGGCCTTGTCCGGCAGAAAACGGTCCGGAATATAGCGGCTGGAGTGGTACACCGCAAACTGGATCGAATCGTCCGTATAGCTGACCGCGTGAAATTTCTCATAGCGGTCCTTGATCCCCATGATGATCTTCACCGCGTCTTCCTCGTTCGGCGGCGGCACTTTCACCGCCTGAAAACGCCGTTCCAGCGAACGGTCTTTTTCGATCGACTTGCGATACTCCGCTGGCGTGGTCGCGCCAATGCACTGGATTTCTCCGCGCGACAGCGCCGGCTTTAAAATGTTCGCCGCGTCCAGCGAGCCTTCCGCCGAACCCGCGCCCACCAGCGTGTGCAGCTCATCGATAAAGATGATGGAATTCTGGCTCTCCATCAGCTCTTTCATGATCGTCTTCAGCCGCTCTTCAAACTGGCCGCGATATTTCGTGCCTGCGACGATCAGCGACAGGTCCAGCCCCAGCACCCGCTTGTCCGCCAGAAAACTGGGAACGTCGCCGTCGGAAATCCGCTGCGCCAGGCCTTCAACAATGGCGGTTTTGCCCACCCCTGGCTCGCCGATCAGCACCGGATTGTTTTTCGTGCGACGGCACAGGATCTGGATCACGCGGTCCACTTCCGCGTCGCGTCCCACCAGCGGGTCCAATTGGTTGTCCAGCGCCGCCTGCGTCAGGTCGCGCGAAAATTCCGCCAGAATGCTCGATTCGCGATTCCGCGCCGCCTGCGGAGCACGCTCCTGCGTCGTCTTGGCCAGCTCATCGCGCACGGTCGAAAGCCGCAAGCCGCGCTCCAGCAGGATCTCCGAGGCAAAGCATTTTTCCTCGCGCAGCAATCCCAGCAGCAGATGCTCCGTACCGATATGTTTGTTCGACAGCCGCTCCGCTTCTTCCGCTGCGTACGCCAGCACCCGCTTGCACTCATTCGACAGCGGCAGGTCCACCGAAGTCGAGACCTTTTCGCGGATCGTGGTGTGCGCCTCAATCTGTTTGCGGATCGATTCCACCGAGGCATGGGAGCGCAAAAAGCGATTGCTCAACGCCTTGTCCTCGCGCAACAGTCCAAGCAGCAGGTGTTCCGTTTCAATGTACGGCGAGCCAAACTGGCTGGCCTCGTAGCGCGCGAAAAAAATCACTCGCCGCGCTTTCTCCGTGTACCGTTCGAACATATTCCCTCCTTGGGCTCATGCCGTTCCCGTGCGGTCCGCGCCCGGAATTGCGGTACGAACAATTGGATGCCCCGGCGTTTCAGAAGATGCGGTGGACGCCTCTGGCGACCCTTCTTCCGACCCGCTGGCGCGCAGCCAAACTTCGTGCAACCGGCCCTCGTGC
>JAJYVR010000045.1 GCA_021791935.1 Acidobacteriota bacterium | reverse complement strand
CCCCATTTTACGGACACTTCAGAGCATCGGCCCCCAAGACGCCTTAGTAGGCTCCTGCAACCAACCGAATCCGTTCAACTTATAGCCGGACAGCAGTGATCCGCGTTAGTGGGCGTTTTTGAGAATGTCTTCGGCGTAGTAATTGACGACGCGGGCCCGATCGCGCAGCACTTCGTTGTAGGCGCTCTGCAGCAGGCGGGAGCGGCTGTCGTGCAGTTGCTGGCGAATCATCTGCTGAACGCGAGGATCGCTCAACGGATGCTGTCCCGCCGGCTCAATCGCAATCAACTTGAAAATGATGTACGCGACCGGCTGCTTGGATGGGCCTTGGGTAATCGTCAGGACCGGGGTGATCTGGCCAGGCTGCAGTTTGGCGATCGCAGCATAGACCTCGGGGTCGGACTTGAGCTGCGACTCATGGAGAAAGCCCATGTCGCCGCCGCTGGAGTTGGTATTGGGGTCTTCTGAGTAGTTCGCCGCCAAAGTGGCAAAATCTGCGCCGGTTTCCAATTTGTTATGCAGGCCCTGGATCTTCTTGCGCGCCTCGGCGTCGTTGCTTGCTTTGCTGTTTTGCAGGTTTCCAATCTGCTGCGCCGGGATGGGAGTGACGACGATCTGCGCCAGATGGTACTGCGGCTCGATGAGATTGAAGTCCGCCTGATGCAGGTTGTAGAAATTGGCAACATCGGCGTCGGTGATATTGATCTTGGATTCGATCTCTTTATTCAGCACCTTTTCCGTGGTCATGTTCATCCAGTAATCGCGGCGGATGTCTTCCAGGGTGAGCCCCTTGGCCTTCAATTGCTGGTTGAACTGCTGCTCTGTGTAGGGGGCCTTTAGCTGCGCGATTTTCGCGTCGACCTCAGCATCGGTGGCCACTAGGTGCAGTTTTTCCGCTTGCTGGCGGATGACTTCCTCGCCAATTTGCTGATGCAGGATTTCCAGTTTCAGCATGGCGGCCTCGTCGGCGGTGGGCTGCTGCTGCATGGAATTGACTTTGTTCTGGTAATACTTGTCCACTTCCGATTGCAGAATTGGATGACCGTTCACTGTGGCCCAGACATCCGGATTGGGGGCGCGCGAGCAACCGGCGAATGCGGCGAGGAAAAGAACGCCGACCATGGCGACGGCGCCAATGTTGGCGGCGCGACGCAGGGCCGATCGGGAGGGCCCGCGAGAGAGATCGGCGGTAGTGGAGTTCGACAAATTCTGCATAATGACGTTCAACCTATTCTCCATTCACTTCGAGCAAAACCAGGGCTGCTACGTCCTGGCTCGCTTCATTCAAGATCGCCGTTCCCTGTCGGTCGCGTCGACTTCAGTGGTGCGGCCCCAGGACACATTCTCCGTGGTTTTGCAAAACCTGCCGGGGCCAGGTTGCTTCCAGCCTTTCCATCTTCCGACCGTCCGATGCGCGCGACGGTTTGAGGCGCGATGTTGCTGCCCGCGCGGCGACGGCTATTTGCCGGGCGCTGCGTGGGTTGTGGCTGGCGCGGTGGCGCTTTCCGGGGGCGGTACTTCTCCGGCGTCGCGAATGGCGCGGTCCACGATGGTCCAAAGTATCGATTGCGAAAGGGCCCCGGTGGCGCGCTCTCCGTTGACGAACAGGGTCGGAGTCCCATCGATCCCCAGCGCGTCGCCCTGCTTCATGGAGGCGCGGATTTTGGATTCATCCTGCTTGGAGATACATGCCTGCAACTTGCCCATGTCGACATTATCGCGCTTTCCCTCGGCCAGGGTCAGGTCATCGACCTTCTTGGTGCTGGCGGCCAAATTCTGCTGGCCGCCCGTGCCGGAGATGGCATCGCTTTGCTGGTGGAAGGTATCGACCAGGTTCCAGTATCCCGTGGGACTCTGGGCCGCCATGCAATTGACATCCACGGCGGCATGCATGGCCCAGGGGTGGATTTGCACCAGAGGAAAGTCCAGATAGATGTAGCGGACCAGATTGCCGTAATGCTGTTCAGTGGCCGGAAACAAGACCTGGTTCATGCGCGCGCAAAACGGGCACTCCAAATCGTCGAAGTTGACGATGGTCACTTTTGCGTTGGGATTGCCGCGGATGGGACGGCCGAGGATGTCGATTCCGGAGCCGGGGGCCTTGGTCAGGTCGAATTTCTCCAACCGCGCCAGGGTATTGTTGTCCTTGGAGACAAGGAACATTGTCGTCTTGTTTTGGCCGCCGTCGCTGAAGGTGACGGGCAGCGTATCGAATCCAGGGACGTCGCTTTTGGCGCGCTGGCCGAGCGTCACGGTATAGTCGGGCGGAACGTTATACTGCGAGCGGATCGTCAGTTCAATCTGCCGATCGAGTTTCGCCTGCAGAGCATTGCCGGCGGGCGCTGCCGCGGGCGCCGGAGTGGTCTGTGCCTTGCAACCTATTCCGGCAACCAGGATGGAAACGAGTAAAAAGCGAGATATGCGCAACGAGTTCCCCAAGCGATAGATGTACCTACCATTATCACACGCAGGGCGGCGTTGCGGCTGTGGCGAGGAGCGCAGGCCGTGGCGTCGGTTCGCTTGCGGGGAAATGCGTTGCGGGCAATTCGCGCGATGCAGCCGCGCCGCGCAGGACAATTTTCCTTGGCAACACCTTCGTCCTTCATCGAGGGGCAACCGGATTTCTCGCTCCCGAAAAACCGCGGACCTTTCGACTGCGGTCGCCACGACGCCCAGTATCCAGAATGACTCCGTACGGCCCTGGACAATACTCACGGTCAACCCGTTCTAGATTTCCACCAGGAGATCGTCGCCCTGCAGGCGCAGCGGGTAGGTCATGGCTTTTACCGCCGCGGACTGCGTGGCCTGGCCAGTGGCAAGATCGAATTCCCATCGGTGCCAGGGGCAGACAATTTTTCCATGCTCGATGACGCCTTCCGCCAGCGGGCCGCCGCGATGGGGGCAAACATTGTCCAGGGCCAGCGGCTTTCCGTTGAGCGTCGCCACGCAGAGTGTGTGGCCGCGCACGCAGAATTCCTTTGCCTCGGATTCGGAGGGAAGTTCTTCCCGACCGCACAGCCTGACCCACTCACCCATCCGCGCACGACCTCACTGAACTGGTTCGATGCAACCGGGGGACGCCCGGATTCGATCAACTCTGGATTGCGGCCATGATTGTGCCGCCCAGAACGATCAGCATCCACCAACCGACGATGACGATGGCGGCGCTGCCGCGCTTGATGCGAGCAACGGTGGAGCAGCCAAGAATCAACAGGACCACCACCCAAACGGTGAAAATGTCTGCCGAGGACAATAGGGTGCGCAGCCACAGGGGAGAATCGGAGGTGAGATACCAGCCGACGTTGGTGCCCACGGGATTGTTGACGTCGAAATGCTCCGCGCTGACGCCCGCGAAGATGGAAATGGCCGCCAGTAAGAACTTGATAAGGAACGGCAGCCCGGCATAAAACCATATCGCCAGGTACTGCTTGTAGCTGGCCTTTGCACCCAGGCCGAAATTGAAGCTCATCGTCAGGATGCCGGCGGCGATCAGGGCAAGGATCAGCGCTACCACGGGATAGGCGTAGCTGATGACTTTGGTGGAAAGCACGATCATGTGCATACTTTGTTGCCGCTGCGCGTCGGTCAGGGAACTCATTCTCTCCTGCGCTTGCGCGCTCCGGTTGATGTTGGCTTGCGCCACCTCTTCAAAGCCGATATGGCGATCGATGGAGACAACGAACACCAGGCTGACAAGGATGCCGAGCAGAAACGGCAGCCACCAACTGGCGTCTCTGCGAATATCGATAAAAGTTTTGGTCGGCGCGACATACGCATCGACGACCCGTTCCACCTGGCTGAGGCCGGCTTGTTCCGCCGGTTGCTGCCTGGCTGCTTCCATGACTGTCATGCGCTTTCTTTGCCTCCGAAGATTTGGGCTTATTGATCCGGCCCGATGGAATGGATCAATTTTTCTCACCCTGGCCGCAAAAAACGCGGCGAGGATGGAGCACCCGAATGCAATGCTTTCGGGCCGGACCAATAAATCCTTCGGCACCAGTCTAGCTGGAGTAGGCTTAAAAACGCAGATATTTTCAAAGGAAAGATTTTTCCGGGCACGGGCATGGCATTGTGCGAGGCAATCCGTTCAGGCGGGCCGCAGAGTTCCCGGAGGACGAATGGGGAGATGAGGAATGAGGGTTATTGAGCGCGCATGGGTGCGGCTGGTACTACTTTCTGGGATGGTTGCGACCGCGCCGGCGTTCGCCGCGGCGAAAACGCCGGTACACACGTTTGTGGCTGGGCACGGGCAATTTCTGCTGGACGGCAAACCGTTCCAGATTGTCTCCGGCGAAATGCATTATGCGCGGATTCCGCGTGCCTACTGGCGCGAGCGGCTGCGGATGGCCAAGGCCATGGGGCTGAACTCCATTACCACCTATGTCTTTTGGAACTGGCATGAGCCGGTGCCGGGGACTTACGATTTTTCCGGCAACCGGGACGTTGCGGAATTTGTTCGCGAGGCGCAGCAGGAGGGGCTGTACGTCATTTTGCGGCCGGGCCCGTATTTCTGCGCGGAATGGGACTTTGGGGGTTTTCCAGCGTGGCTGCTGAAAGATCCGAACATGGTAGTGAGATCGAGAGACCCGAAGTTTTTGGCGGCGGCCCGGGCATGGCTGATGCAGTTGGGAAAACAACTGGCGCCTTTGCAGATTGGCAATGGCGGGCCGATCATTGCGGTGCAGGTGGAGAACGAATACGGCTCCTACGGCGACGACCACGCCTATATGGAGGACATCCACCACATGCTGGTGGAGGCGGGCTTTACCAAAGCGCAGCTCTATACCGCCGACGGCCCGCAGCAGGTCCCCAGAGGCTCGTTGCCGGAACTGCCGGCGGCGATCAACCTTGGCCCCGGAGACGCGCAAAAGGGCTTCGCGAAGCTGAAACAACTGCGCCCCGACGGCCCCATGATGACTGGGGAATACTGGGACGGGTGGTTCGACCATTGGGGCGCGCCGCACACGGCCGACACGCCCGACCAACAAGCCAAGGACCTGGATTGGATATTGCGCCAGGGATATTCGGTGAGCCTGTATATGTTCCACGGAGGGACCAGTTTTGGCTGGATGAACGGGGCGAATTCGAACGGCACGACGTATGAACCGGACGTGACCAGTTACGACTACAACGCGCCGCTGGATGAGAGCGGCCGGCCGACGCCGAAGTATTTCAGGTTCCGCGAAATCATCGCGAAGGACACGGGGGTCAAACCGTCTCCTGTGCCCACGGTGCAGCCGACGATGACGCTACCCGCGATTTCGCTCGCTGAGGGCCTCTCTTTATGGAAAACATTGCCGACGCCGACGCACTCCCAGCAGCCGCTGTCGATGGAGGCGCTGAATCAGGCCTACGGATACATCTTGTACCGCACGCAAGTGGATGGGCCAGTGGCGGGCGACCTGACCATCGACACGCTGCACGATTATGCGCAGGTGTATGTCGACGGCAAGCTGGCGGGGACGATCGATCGCAGGCTGGGGCAGCATCGGCTGCCGCTTAACGTGGCGGCACATCCCACGCGACTGGATATTCTGGTGGAGAATACGGGTCGGGTGAACTTTGGCCCGGCGCTGCCGGGCGAACGAGCGGGCATTGTGGGCAACGTTTCGCTGGCGGGAAAGACGCTGACGGAATGGGACATCTATCCGTTGCCGATGCTGAAACCGGACCAGTTGACCTACTCCAAACAGCCGTGCAGCGGGGCCTGTTTCTATCGCGCCAGCTTCACGGTGAAGACGCCAAGAGACACGTTTCTGGATACCAGCGCTCTCACGAAGGGCGAAGTGTGGCTAAATGGACGCGCTCTGGGGCGCTTCTGGAACATTGGCCCGCAGAAGACGCTGTATGTCCCCGCGCCGTGGCTGAAACCGGGGAGGAATGAAGTTGTGGTGTTCGATTTGGAAGGCAAGGCGGGGCGAAAGATCGCGGGGCTGGACCAGCCAATACTGCATGCAGCGGTGCAACCGGCGCCAGCGAAATAATGTTCACGAAATTGAAATGAAACTTTGGCGGAGGGAGTTGCGTCGAATGCACATGCCAGTTGCCGAAGCATTCGCCGCGGTGGCAGACTGGAAGCAGGGCGAAGTTCACTCGCAGAAGAATTGAAATTGATGTGAGTTCTTTATTTAAGCTGGCCCGGGTCGCTGGAATATCATCAGGTTGAATGGCGCGAACCGTTTGATGTGCCGCAAGCTCCTTCTTCATCCGAATACAGGAGAAACAAATGTCAGGACCGAAGTTTCCTCCGCAACCGAACGACCCGTCATCTTCCACGCCGCAGAGTTCCGATCCCGCGGAAACCAGCCAGGCCAAGGAACGGCCAGCCGCCAAGGGAATCACGCGGCGCGGATTTTTAAAAGGCGCGGGCGTGGCCGCAGCGGGCACGGCCTTGCTGGAAGGCGCGCAGGTATTCACCCGTGAAGCTGCCGCCGCAACCCGCAGGGAGCACGACGGCGTAAAGGAATTTGGCCCTGGGGCAGTTCCGGTGGCGTTGCAGGTGAATGGCAAGGAATACACGCTCCAAATTGAACCGAGGACGACGCTGGCCGATGCCTTGCGCGTCCACATGGGGCTGACCGGCACCAAGGTGGTGTGCGATCGCGGACCCTGTTCCGGCTGTACCGTGCTGATGGACGACATGCCGGTGAACAGTTGCATGACGCTGGCGATGGACGCGATCGGGCATCGGGTGACGACCATTGAAGGCTTGCAGAGCGAAGGCGAATTGCATCCGGTGCAGGCGGCCTTTGTGAAGCACGATGCCATGCAGTGCGGCTTCTGCACACCGGGCATGGTGATGACCTGCTCCGCGCTGCTGAAGAAGAACTCCCATCCAACCGAAGACGACGTGCGGCAGGCGACCGCAGGCAATCTGTGCCGATGCGGCACCTACCCAAGGATTTTCGCGGCCACGCTGGAAGCCGCAGGCGTCTCCGGCAAAGAATCCATCCGTAACGCGTAGGAGAAAATATGGCGACCACGAAACTACCTTCCTCTGCCGACGCTTTGCTGGGTGCAGCGGCAGATGCAGCCAAGCCCCCTGCGGGAATGGAAACCGTCACGATGCCGTACGGCGTTCCTGGCTATACGTTGCATGATGTTCAGCGTCAGGTCCCCACGACAGAACCGCCGGTGCTGCCAGTCAATGCGGACCTGGAGTATATTGGCAAATCTCCCAAGCGCTGGGATGCGCACGCCAAGGTGAGCGGAAGCGGGCGCTATACGGCGGACATTCAGTTGCCGGGGATGCTGTACGCCAAGTTTGTGAGTTCCAATGTTCCCCATGCCAAAGTGGTGTCGATCGACACCTCCGCAGCCGAGAAAGTTCCCGGAGTCAAGGGCGTGTTCGTCATCGAGAATCTGCTGGGCGGGGCAAGGTTGTTGAATCCTTCCCTGGAGGTCTCGAAGTATCCCATCGTGCGCTATGCCGGCCAGCCGATTGCGGCGGTGGCCGCGACGCAGCCGCACATCGCGGAAGAAGCTGCGCTGCTGGTGAAGGTGCAATACGATGCCAAGCCGTTTGTTGTCGATATGGAGATGGCCCGCCAATCCGACGCTCCGCCGGTGTTTCCCGGACCGGCCAATCAAGGAGGATCGGCGGGCGGTGGGGGCGGAGCCAGAAATGTTCCTCAGACGGGCAATATTCACGGGCCCGCAGTGCATAAGCGCGGCGATGTCGAGCAGGGGTTCAAAGATGCGGACTTCATCGTGGAGTCGAAATACACCACCCAGGTGCAGGTGCATAACGCGCTGGAGACCCATGGCGTGGTGGCGGACTGGAAGCCGGACCTGCTGACCGTATGGGCCTCAACGCAAGGCACCGCCAGCGTTCGGGAAGAGCTGGCATCCTTCTTTAAGTTGCCGAAGTCTCAGGTACGGGTGATTACGGAATTTATGGGCGGAGGGTTTGGCGCCAAGTTTGGCCCCGGAAACCCGGGGGTTGTCGCCGCCGCCCTGTCGAAACAGACTGGCGCGCCAGTGCGGTTGATGCTGGACCGCAAGGAAGAACAGCTCTCGGTCGGCAATCGTCCCAGCTCCGACCAGACGCTGAAAATCGGCGCCAAAAAGGATGGGACCCTGACTGCAATCCAACTGATCAGTTTCGGAACTGCTGGATGCGGAACCGGAGCGGGTTGTGCCGGACCGGCGACGAATCTGTATCAGTCGGCATCGCTGCACACGGAAGAAAACGATGTGTTCATCAACGCTGGCCCTGCGGCTGCGTTTCGCGCTCCGGGGCATCCCCAGGGAGCCTTCGCGCTGGAACAGACCATCGACGAGCTGGCGGAAAAGCTGAACATGCAGCCGCTGGAGTTCCGCGACAAGATCGATACCAATCCGGTGCGACGCGTGGAACGGCAGATTGTTCGCGAAAGCGCCCTCTGGAAGTCACGCAATCCTGTGCCGAATGCGGATCGCGGGCCCATCAAGCGCGGCGTCGGACTTTCGCAGTCGGTCTGGTATCGCCACATCGTCATGGATTCCGCCGCGGAAGTGAGGGTGCATCGTGACGGCTCGGTGGAAGTCCTCTCCGCAGTGCAGGACATCGGGACCGGCATCAAGACGGTGATGGCGCAAATTCTGGCGGAGCAGTTTGGCGTGCCGCCGCAGCAGGTGTCGGTAAAGATTGGCGATACAAATTATCCGGTCGGCCCCAACTCCGGCGGCAGCGTCACGACGGCTTCGCTGACGCCGGCGGTGCGCGACGCGGCGTGGCAGGCGGCGCAGAAATTTTTAGTCAGCGTGGCTCCCGCGCTGGGCACAACGCCGGACGACCTGGTGCTGACGAAAGGCGAAGTCCACAGCAAGAGCGGACACATGCAGCCGATCAGCTTCCGCCGGGCCGCCGCAAAAATGGACACCAGCGAGGTTTCCGCGCAGGCGCGGCGTATCCCCGACTACGACCCGAAGCACTACGACACCTATGGTGGCGTCGATGTGGCCGAGATCGAGGTGGATACGGAGATGGGCATCATTCACGTGAAGCAATTCTTCGCCGTGCACGACTGCGGACGGCCCATGAATCCGTCCCAGGTGATCAACCAGATCAACGGCGGCTTGATCCAGGGGACATCCTTCGCGCTCTACGAAAATCGGCTGATCGATCCGACCTATGGCCTGATGGTGAACGCAAATCTGGATCTGTACAAAATCGCCGGCGCTCGCGATATTCCCAAGCTGCACGTGCAACTGGTGGAGTCGTACATCGCTCAGAGTTCGACCGACGCTTCCGGCATTGGCGAGGCTGCAGGGATCATCTCGGCGGCGGCGGCCATTGGCAACGCGTTTTACAACGCCACTGGAGTTCGTATTCGCAGCACGCCGATGACGCCCTCGGTGGTGCTGGAAACCCTGAGCAAGGCCCCGCAAAGGAGCAACGCATGAATCCGTTCGTATTCGCAGACTGCACTACGGAAAGCGGCGCGCTGGCGCAGTTGAGCCAGAACGCAAAGGACGGCATTGTGGTCAAGGCCGGTGGAGTCGACCTGCTGGACCGCATGAAGGAAGGCCTGGAATCGCCGACCAAGCTGGTGAATATCCGCAATATCTCCTCGCTGCGCGGCATTCGTGAAACGCCGGAGGGCCTGCATATCGGCCCGCTGACCACGCTGGCGGAAATCAGCGAGCACCCGCTGATCCAGTCGCAATACACAATTTTTTCCGATGCCTGCGGCAATGCGGCCACACCGCACATCCGCAACATGGCAACGCTGGGCGGCAATCTGCTGCAGGAAAATCGCTGCTGGTATTTTCGGTCCAAGGACTATCAATGTCTGCGTAAAGGCAAGGAGATTTGTTTTGCCTTTGGCGGGCTGAACCAGTATCACTCCATCATGGATTACGGCAGTTGTCCCGCGGTTGCGCCATCGTCGGCGGCCGTGGGGTTGCTGGGCTTGAATGCAACGGTGGAACTGACCAGCGCGAAGCGCGGCAAGCGCGTTGTCGGCATCAAGGAGCTGTACGTGCTACCCGAGGCGAACCCAACCAAGTTCAATGTGGTTGAGCCGGATGAGTTGCTGACCGCCGTGATGATTCCCAAGCCGGCTGCAGGCACGCGCTCCGCATATCAGAAATACGGCGAGAAGCAGAGCTTCGACTGGGCCATTGCCGACGCAGGCGTGGTGCTGGAGATGGACGGCAACACGTGTCGCCGCGCAGTCGTAACGATGGGAGCTGCATCGCCGGTCGTTCGCCGCTCTCCGCAGGCGGAAGCCGCGCTGGCGGGCAAGCCGATTACAGAAGAAACTGCGCGAGCCGCCGGAAAGGCCTCGATGGAAGGCGCACAGCCGCTTTCCATGAACGCATATAAGGTACAGATGTTTCCAGTGGCCATCTATCGCACGGTGTTGCTGGCCGCCGGACAAATGGGCCGCGACCCCAGGGCCGCAGGATGATTTGCAAGGAGAGAAAACGATGAGCGCCACTGAAACCGCCGCTGGAGTCAAGTCGCCGCCTTGCCGCTGTCTCCGCACCAAGAATGCCTACGGTACCAGCCCGCAGTCGGCGGAGAACTGGCTGCCGGGGATGCATGCTTCTTCCTCCTACTGGTGTTTGCTGACGCAGGGGCCCGCCGGCCCGGACGAACACTATGTCCATCTCACCCGCTGCGGGCCTGGCCGCAGTTGCTACGCCGCGCCGGAAGACTGATCTGTTTCCACGGCAGCATCGCGGGTTGCATTTTCGTGGGCGGGGTGGTTCACTGATCTCGCCATGAATCGTCGAAAATTTTTGCGCTCTACCGCTGCGACAGCCGTGCTGTCGGCGTTCCCTCGGGTGCTGCGGGCTGACCTGATCGCCAGTGTTTCCGCCCGTCTGACCCTTCAACCCAACCAGCCAGGACAGCCCATCGCGAAGGATTTTCTCGGGTTCAGCTATGAGACGGCGCAGTTGTCCGACCCGGAATATTTTTCTACCGGCAATGCCGCTTTTGCGGGATTCCTGCGCCCGCTGGGACAAGGGGTGCTGCGCATTGGCGGCAACTCCAGCGAATATGCCTTCTGGACGCCGCATCCGGCGAAGAATGCATCCGCGCAGTCGTCCGCGCCGGTGGGGCCAGACAGTGGGCATAAACCTCCGCCGAGCACCCAGACCACGCCGGAGTCCATCCGCAATCTGCGCCAGTTTTTGGACATGATCGACTGGCGCGCCATGTATGGTTTGAATCTGGGCAAAGGAACGCCCGCGCAGGCCGCGGAAGAGGCGGCGTTCGTTTCCGAGACGCTGGGCGATCGCTTGATCAGTTTTCAAATTGGCAATGAAGCGGATCTGTTCCACAAAAACGGACTGCGTTCGCCAGACTACGACTATGCCGCGTTCGCCGGCGATTGGAAGACGTTTCGCGATGCGGTGAAGGCGCGCGTGCCGGAGGCAAAGTTCGCCGGTCCAGACACCGCGGGCACAAGCGATTGGCTGGTGCGGTTCGCACAGCAGTTCGATAAGGACATTGTGGAGTTGTCCACGCACTACTATGCGCTGGGGCCGGCCAGCAACCCCGCCATGAATATTGAGCGGCTGTTGGGCCCTGAAAATCCGCGCTGGGAGTCTGGAGTGCCGAGAATTCGGCAGGCAATGGCGGAATCGCACCTTCCGTATCGGCTGACAGAGACGAACTCCTGCTATGGCGGCGGCAAGCCAGGAGTCAGCAATACCTTCGCGTCGTCGCTATGGGCGCTGGACCTGATGTTTCAAGTGCTGGCGGTGGGCGGCTGCGGCATCAACTTCCACGGCGGCGGATATGGCTGGTACGCGCCGATTGTCGGCACGCTCGAGAACGGATTCGTGGCGCGTCCGGAATATTACGCGCTGCTGGCGATGGCGCAGTTGCTGGGCGGTCGCATGGTCGAAAGCCAGTTGGATGCGGGCGACGCCGGGCCGCTGTTTGTCGCCTATGCCGCGCAGGACGCGCAGGGCAGACTGCGGGCGGTGGCGATCAATAAGGACGCTGAGAAGAATGTGCGACTGAAGGTGCAGGCGAATGCGTCGGCAGAGCGCATCTCGCTGGAGCGACTGATCGCGCCAACTTTGGACGACGAGCAGGACACCACCTTTGCCGGCTCGCCGGTGGGCGCGGAAGGCTCGTTCAGGCCGAGCCGGGTGGAGCATATTTCTGTCAGCAACGGATCGGCGGAATGCGAGATTCCCGCAGGGAGTGCGGCGCTGTTGAGCTGGGAGTAGGGACATCCCTCCGTTCGCAAGTTGCGCCAAGGCCGGCTGACCCGGGGGGTCGAACAGGACAACGAATTCGACCCCCCCAAATGGGGCCCAGTTTTTAGATAGTACTTTCGTCACTCGCAGCCGGCGGCAAAGCGGGCTACACTCGGGGTAACATTACTAAACTGTGGGCAAAGTGAACCGTCTTCGCCGAGTTGCGGATAATTCCCCTTGTGGTTGGCATGGAAACTCACATCATCCTGGTCGTTGGCTCGATTCTGCTTTCCGGTGGATGCATCGGGCTTCTGATCGTCCGTTTTACCAATCCATTTTTTCAAGGGGTAGGCTGGCTGGGAGCCTCGTTCGCCTGCGGCGCGCTGGCGGCCGCGGTATTCGCAGTGGTTGTCGACCAGGGTAACGGTTTCTTTCTCTTGCTCGCGGACGCCCTCATTTTGCTGGCGTTTGTGTTTCTGCACGTTTGTTTTTTGGAATTAAGCGGGCGCGAATCGATCATTCCCCGGCTGGGAATCGCATTGCTCATCGCGCAAGCGCTGAGCTATTTTTTCTATCTGCACGCGCACGAATTGCGGCAACTGTCCGTTGTAACTCTCGGCTTGCTGGTGGCGGTGCAGGTCGGCGAGAGCGCATTGCTGCTGAAGAAAACGAACCAGAAAGGGATGGATGCGCCGGTTTGGTTTAACATTGCGCTTCTGCTGGGCTTCGCCGTCTTCAACCTGGTGCGAAGCGCGATGGTGCTCGTCGTTGGAACTCCGACCAACCCGCAGTTGCCGAACCCGTTGGAGGCGACCGCGGCCGTGGTATTTCTTGGCGCGGCCATCGGCCTGGGGTTTGGGGTGTTTTGGATGGAAGGCCACCAGATTCGACTGAAGCTGGAGCATCTGGCAAGCATCGATCCGTTGACAGGCATCTACAATCGCCGTTCCTTTATTGCCTTGTGCGAGAAGGAATTGCTGCGGACGTCGCGGAGCGGGGAAGTTTTCTCGTTGATCATGTTCGACCTCGATCATTTCAAGGCGATCAACGATCGTTACGGCCATCGCTTCGGCGATGTGGTGCTGTGCGAGGTGGTGGAGAAGCTGAGAAATTCCGTGCGAAACATCGACATCGTCGGACGATGGGGCGGCGAGGAATTTGTGGTGCTTTTGCCGAATGCGGACGCGGAAGCGGCGCTGATTGTCGCGCACCGATTGCAGTACCATGTGGACTCCATCTCGATGGCCAGTCCTCGGGCGCGCGGGATGGAGGGAGAAAACCGCATCACGGTCACGTTGAGCACTGGCGTTGCCACCTACTTCGGCCACGATCCCACGATCACGATTCACGACCTGCTGCACGAGTGCGATTCGGCCATGTATCAGGCCAAGGCAGAGGGGCGCGATCGAATCGTTTCCGTCAATGCGCCACTGGTGCTGGTCCGCTGACAAAATCGCGCGGATCATGGCCGGATGCCGATGGCGCCGATCATGCGACCGGTGAATCCCTGCTCGGCGCGGTGGGAGAAGAAGCGCCTGGTATCGCAAGCCGTGCAGAGGTTCAGCGCGTAAATCTTTTCCGGCGCAATTCCCGCATCCATCAACTGACGCCGGTTTGCCTCAACCAGGTCGAGATGCAAACTGGGCCCCAGGTTGCTGTGGCCGGGGGCGCGCGCCGTCAAAAACAACATGGGATATTTTTCCTTGATCGGGTCCAGGTCGAAGACTTCTTCAAACAGCGCATCGGCGTAGGCAAATTGCGAATCGAACTCCGTCCGCACCTCTTCGCCGACGGAGTAGCAACAGCGGCCAATGCCCGGCCCGATGGCAGCCGTCAGGTCGCCGGGCCGGCTGCCAAACTCCGCCCGAAGACACCCGACACCGCGCTCTACAATGCGGGCCAGGGTCCCTCGCCAGCCGGCATGAAACGCGGCGACAATTCGCTGCCGCACATCCACGACCAGCACCGGGATGCAGTCCGCGGTCTGAATTCCGAGGAGCGTACCCGGCTCCGTCGCAATCATCCCGTCGCCGCGCAGGGATTCTTCGCTCGCGGCGTCCGCGTCGACGCGGCCTGTGGCGCGGCGCACCAATCCGGAATGAATCTGACGCAACAATCGCAACTGGACTTTTTTGGTTTGGCTCGGTCGTGCTTTCCGGTCGGTGCCGTCGAGCAATGCGTGTGCGAACAACGCGCGATTGCGCTCCACATTGTCGCGCGAGTCCGCCGCAGTGGGCCCTAAATTCAGCTCGCCACAGCCCGGCTTTCGAGCCCCCGGGCGGTAGGCCGTGGACACGCCTCCGCTGCGGGTACTAAAGCCGTGTATCAGCCAGTCATACTGCTCCCACTGCGGCACGCGAAGGATCTCCGGCCCGGTGTTTGCTTGCCCAGGTTTTTGCAGCTTGGACGCCGCGCGAGCGCGTTGCTTCTTTGTCGTGCTCACCGTTTTTTTCTTGCGCGTAAGACCGCTTTCGCTGGGCGCGGTCGCCTTCCGATGCGGGCCGCGGGTCAGGCCAGCGAGGCGGAACAGGGCGTCCATTTCCGGCAGTCTGGAATGTTTAGGCTGAGGAGGTCCGGTCTTTGCCACATCTAAATTTTATGCTGGGACTTGGGGCGGGTACACAGGAGACGCGAAAGGCCCGCGTTGGCGGGCCCTGCATCGAGGCTAACGAAGAGTAGTTGGCAGGAACTTATAGGATGGGAGCCACTCGTCTTGAAGAGCGACACAGACAGCAGGACTTGCTTCTGATAGAGGACTGCTGATTGGAATGCCTCATGTTGCTTACAGATAGTGCAAATCAAGTGCCAAACTGTATGGCGTGACGATTTCCAGTCGCACTTCCCTGACCCAGGAACCATGGATGTCACTAACTCATTCATAATCCAATGAGTTACGTCCGGATTCAAAGTTTCAGAAGTGCCTCGGTAGCTCACTTGACCATTGCCTGCTTCATCCGACCTCAGGAACCAATGTGGCATCGAAATACCACTATTGGATAGGAGGTTTCTCTTTTGTGCTTCCTCCGGCCCGACCAGCAGAGGCGTCTTCTTCCAGTTGCATTTGCTTGATTTTATTCAGCAGCGCCTTGTAGCTGACCTGCAAACGCCGGGAAGCCTCGCGCCGATTCCAGTGCGTAACTTCCAGCATTTCCTGGATGGCGTGCCGTTCCGCCTCCCAGGCTGCGCGACGGCCAACTTCCAACAGAGAAAGGTCTGCCGGGGTGCCTGCGGGGGCTTCGCTGGCGGCCAAGGCCGGCAACTGACCTGCGAGGGGCCGCTCTTGGGACGACGAAACCTCCGGCGGAGGCACTGAGGCAGGGCCGCGGCTGGAAAGTTCGCGAAGAATCTGCGTTTCGCTGCCGACAATTACGAACCGCTTGCACAGGTTCTCCAACTCGCGAATATTGCCGGGCCAGTCGTACTCCGTCATGCGCCGGGCCACTTCCGGACTGAAGCGACGGAGCGGGCGGCCATACTGAATCGCGTACTTTCGCAGCATGTACTCGGTCAGGACGGGTATCTCGTCACGACGTTCGCGCAGCGGCGGCAAGAAGATGGTGACCACGTTGATGCGGTACAGCAGGTCTTCGCGGAACAGTCCCTCGCGGACCCGGTCTTCCAGCAATTTATTGGTGGCGCACACCACGCGCACATCGACAGCGATGTCACGCTTGGCGCCAAGCCGGGAAAAGGTCCCATCCTGGAGCACGTGCAACAGCTTGGCCTGCAGCATGGGATGCATCTCGGCAATCTCATCCAGAAACAATGTGCCGTGGTTGGCCAGCTCAAACTTGCCCGGTTTGTCGCGGACGGCCCCGGTGAACGCGCCAGCCTCGTAGCCGAACAGTTCGCTTTCCAGCAGATCGTGCGGGATGGCGGCGCAATTCACTTTGATAAACGGTTTCTGCCGGCGGCGCGAGTACTCGAACAGCAAGCGCGCGATCACTTCTTTTCCCACTCCGCTTTCGCCGCGGACCAGCACGGTGACATCGGTGCCGGCAACTTTCTCCACCGTGTTGCGAATCTCCGCCATGCGCGGATTGGCGCCCACCATGGCGGGCGGCGGCAGCAGCGGCATGGAAGGATCGACCTCCTCACCGTCTTCGATCATCGGCGCGGCCATCGCCGCGGTGGCGCCCACTTCCCCTGCTGGATTGCCAACGGCAGGCGGCGGCGGAACTGGAAGCCGTTCCAGCACGCCCTGCGCCCGTTCCGCCATGGATTCCGCAGCCAGCGGAAGGGTCCACACATCTTCCGCGCCGAGACGAGAAATGCTGAAGGCAATTTGTTCAGTGGGCCGGGCCACTGCCGCCACGATGGGCAGATACGGATATCGCGCCCGCACCTGTTCCAGCAGGCTGCCGTCTTTGTCCAGTTCCAGCACCAGCAGATTAGGAGTACGCTCCCGCAACTGCTCCAGCAGATGCTCCGCGGAGCGCACCTGGACCAGCGACACCGTTGCGCCTGCCTGCATCAGCACTTGCGCCAACGATGCGGAATGCGCCGTATCCATTGCGGCGAGCAATACCTGGACCTGAGTCACAGCCATGAAAGGGTAACTTTGATTTTAGACGCTTTTCCGCAGTTCCTCTGCAACATTCCGATGCGGGGAGCGGATGACTGCGTTCCGATTCGGTTG
>JAJYVR010000294.1:2482-2926 GCA_021791935.1 Acidobacteriota bacterium | reverse complement strand
TCTGTGGCTGCCGTCTGCCATGGTTCCTTTTTCGCCGGATCGGCAGATGACAAGCTCTTTTTCTGGAAGGCATACACCCCTTGAGTCCCACTGAATCGACCACCGCCCCACAGACCGGCGAAGAGACCCAGCAGCCGATGGAAACCGGCGCGCCCGAAGCGCCCCACGCGACCGGTCAGGATCGGAATTCCGCATCGGAAAATTCCGCCGCCCTCGCGCACGACCATGACCATCCACACGAACACGGTCCGACCCTGAACCCAGAATGCACTCGCCAGATAAACGTAGAAGTGCCTGCGGAGGAAGTCAGCCGGGCTTTCGCCAAAGTCGTCAAACAATATCGCCGTGCGGCCCGCATCCCCGGCTTTCGCGCCGGCAAGGTCCCGGAATCCGTGGTCCGCAGAAAGTTCGCCGACCGGATACAGCAGGACGTTCTGGAACAAA
>JAJYVR010000294.1:0-2472 GCA_021791935.1 Acidobacteriota bacterium | reverse complement strand
GGCGAACCGATGCGTTTTCAGGCCGCGTTTGAGGTGCTCCCCGCCATCGACATCACAGGATATGACCAGATCAAAGTAGATCGCCCGAATACGACACTCGACGATGCTGAGTTCGAAGCGGAGCTGGCGCACATACGCGAATCGCACGCCATCATGGAGCCGGTCGAGGAAGATCGTCCGTTGGTCGATGGAGATTTCGCCCAAATTCGATTCACTGAATTAGTCCACACCGGAGAGGGAAGTGCCGAGGGTGAGGCAGCCAAGCCGATCGAAGGCGATGACGCCACCGTCGAGATCGGCGCCCCCAGCACGGTCGAAGCCTTCACTGCCGCATTGCGCGGAGCTAAAGTCGGACAGCAGATGCAATTTGAAGTTTCCTACCCGCAGGACTTCACCGAAAAGCGTCTGGCAGGCAAGACAGTTGCGTACGACGTGGAAGTGAGGGGAATTTGCAAGAAGATTCTTCCGGAATTGGACGATGCCTTCGCCAAGCAGATGGGAGAGTACGAGACCATCGATGTCCTCAAAGACAAATTGCGCGAGCACATGGCGAACGACAAGCGCCGCCGGCTGGAGTCGGAAGCGAAAGACAAACTGATCGGCTCGTTTGTCGAACGCTTTCAGTTTCCGGTGCCGGAATCCTTGCTGCAACAACAGATCGATGCGCGCCTCGATCACGGACTGCGCGCCCTGGCGGCGCAAGGCATGACCACAGAACAGATGCGCAATCTGGATTTCACCCGGCTGCGTGCCGCCCAACGGGACTCTGCATTGAATGAGCTGCGAGGTTCGTTGATTCTGGACCGCATTGCAGCCATTGAGAACATTGAAGTTGGCGACGAGGAGATGGAAACGCAACTGCAACTGTTGGCGTATCAGGCACGGGAACCATTGGAGGTACTGCGGAAGCGTTTGACTGGGGACGGTGGGCTGACTAGAATCCGAGAACAACTACGTAGAGAGAAGACAATGGATCGGCTCTTTGACAGGTTGGCCGCCTAACGCTTTTTGGATAGTGGCCGATGGTATGTACCCAAGGCCCGCAACCGCAAGAGAGGCAATCAGGTAACCGTATGGGTTTAGTTCCAATGGTGGTAGAGCAGACGAGTCGGGGCGAGCGCGCCTACGACATTTATTCTCGCCTGCTGCGCGACAACATCATTTTTCTGGGCACTCCGATCGACGATCAGATTGCAAATCTCATCATTGCCCAGATGCTGTTCCTTTCCGGAGAAGACCCGGACAAGGACCTGCAGCTTTACATCAATTCTCCCGGAGGTTCCATTTCCGCCGGGCTTGCGATTTACGATACGATGCAGTTCATCAAGAACGACGTTGTGACCTATTGCATTGGACAAGCGGCCAGCATGGGAGCGTTTTTGCTGATGTCCGGTACCAAGGGAAAACGGTTTGCTTTGCCCAACTCCCGTATCCTGATCCACCAGCCGTCCATGGGCGGGCTGTCGGGCCAGGCCACGGACATTGACATTCACGCCCGCGAGATCCTTCGCATTCGTGAGATTACCAATCGCTTGATGTCCAAGCACACCGGGCAGCCCATTGAGCGGATTGAACGGGATGTAGAGCGCGACTTTATTATGAACGCGCCGCAATCGAAAGAGTACGGCATCATCGACGAGATCATTGACAGGCCAAGGACGTAAACTGGGATCGAGCTCGAACGCGGGCCGGGACCGGTGGCAGCAAGGAGACGCAAAGATGAAGACACGCGCGGGTTCCGACGATGTACTCCGTTGTTCGTTCTGCCATAAATCGCAGGACGCAGTGGCCAAGCTGATTTCCTCGCCCAGCGATTATCCCCGGGCTTACATCTGCGACGAATGCGTTGCTGTCTGCAACTCCATTCTGGAAGACGACAAGAACGAGGCACGCCCGGCCGCCGCTCCGGCGCATTTGCCCAAGCCCGAGGAAGTAAAAGCTTTCATGGATGAGTACGTGATCGGGCAGGAGACGACCAAGAAAAAGCTGGCGGTCGCCGTCTACAACCATTACAAGCGCATCCAGATGAACCGCGCCCGCACCAACGATGTGGAACTGACCAAGTCGAACATCCTCCTGATTGGCCCAACCGGCAGCGGAAAAACTCTGATGGCGCAGACCCTGGCGCGTACCCTGGATGTTCCGTTTGCCATCGTTGATGCGACCACCCTGACGGAAGCCGGGTATGTCGGCGAAGATGTCGAAAACATTATCCTCAAACTGTTGCAGGCCGCCGACGGCGACGTAGCGCGCGCCCAGACCGGCATCATCTACATTGACGAAATCGACAAGATCGGGCGGAAGGACGAAAATCCCTCCATCACCCGCGATGTCTCCGGTGAAGGTGTGCAGCAGGCATTGCTCAAGATCCTCGAAGGTACCGTCGCCAACGTTCCTCCGCAAGGCGGACGCAAGCATCCTCATCAGGAATTCACCCCGGTCGACACCACCAACATTCTGTTCATCTGTGGC
>JAJYVR010000044.1 GCA_021791935.1 Acidobacteriota bacterium | reverse complement strand
GGCGGAAATGAAGGACTTCGGATACGAAATCGTCAAAGTTTTAATCACGGACATCATTCCGAACGAAGGCGTCAAAACGGCGATGAACCGCATCAATGAGCAGACGCGGCTGGCCGTCGCCAATCAAGCCCAGGGCGATGCGGAATACATCCTGAAGGTGCGCCAGGCGCAGGCGGATGCCGAAGTGAAGCGGCTGGAGGGAGTTGGCGTGGCGCAGGAGCGTTCCGCCATTGCTCAAGGATGGGAAGAAGCGATCACGAGGGTGAAACAGGGCACGAATCTGGACGATGTCGGCGCCAGCTTCCTATTGCTCTTCACCAACTGGACGGACATGTTGCGCGTCGTTGGCGGGTCGGACAATTCCACCATGGTCTTCATGCCGGCAGGCCCAGAAGGTTTGCAAAACTTTCAGGCGACCATGACAAATGCATTGTTGTCGGCGCGTGCAAATATCAAATCTTCTTGATGTGCGTTTCACTTTCTAGAGCGTAGTGCTGAGATAGAAGTTGCGTGAGGAGATTTATTTTGGGCCCATCCGTCTATGTTTTCAGCAAGGACCAGCCTGCAATCCTTTATTGCTGGAGGAGAAAGCGATACGTTCCCGCGGCGGCGACGCAACTTGGCGACGCGCCTGCCAGATGTAAATTGCAAATCGCAGGATTTGCTGCAAGCGCATGACCGTTGACGGCGATGGGTTTGCGATACGCTGCCGGAAACAGAATCGTCGCCGTGGTTCCGCTGGGAATCGTGACATCCATGCGCAGGTGTTGCCGGTGCGCGACCAACCGCTCTGAATTTTTCCCGGGCTGGATTGAAACGTCGCCGCCGTGCTGTGTACGTTGCCTTCAATGGCTGGATGGATGCGAAGTGCTCGTCTTGTCCCATGTCTTCCGCTGCGGGTTGCTGCGGCGACAGACATGGGGCACCCTCATTCCGGTAACTTTGCGAGCATGAGCTTGCGGCGGGCGGATTCGATCATGGTGTTGACCAGCGCGATGGGCAGGCCGACCACATTGAAGTAGCAGCCGACGATGCGCGGAATCCAGCGGCTGGCGTGGCCCTGGATGGCGTAGGCGCCGGCCTTGTCCGTCGGCTCCCGCGTGGCGACGTAAGCGAGGATTTCTTCGTCGGACAGGGTGAGCATGGCGACGCGAGTGGTTTCGGCGGCGACTTCCACAGCGAGCGGCGAGATGAGGCAGACGCCGGTGACGACTTGATGTGTGCGTCCGGCAAGCAGGCGCAACATGCGGGCCGCATCCGCGTCGTCGGCGGGCTTGTTGAAGATTTCGCGATCGCAGACGACGACCGTATCCGCGCCGAGGACGAGCAGAGGATCTTTGGACGCGTGACGTTTTGAGGCTGCGGAGAAAACGGCTTCCGCCTTTTCTCGCGCCAGACGTTTCACCCGGTGGATAGGGTCTTCGCCGGGGCGAGGGTCTTCCTTCACCGAGATGGATTCCACCTGAAAGGAGAAGCCGGCCTGAGTAAGAAGTTCGCGACGGCGCGGCGATGCGGAGGCAAGGATGAGCATGGAGTCTCTTCAATCGATTTCATCGTGAGTGGGGACGGATGTCAACGTGAGCGAGCGCGTCGAGAAGGACGCAGCTCTCCCACATCTCCCCGCACAGAACGCGGGTAGATGTGGGGCACCCGGATTGTCGCTGGACGCGACAACAACCGCAGGTCCCTCCGCGGAGCCTGCCCTGAGCGAAGCCGAAGGGGTCGGGATGACAAAGTTTCGATGCTAGCGGACGTAGACTTCCATGCCACGGGTGGCGCAGGTGCCCCAGGCCATGCGCGGAGTATTGTGCGCGACGCCGATGCGGCCCATGGGACCGAGCAGGATGATGCCACCGTGACCGCCCAACCGGTGGAAGAGGTAGGCGATGGCTTCCTCCGCGGCCTGCGCGGGAGGCGTGCCTTGCTGGACGCGATCGACGGCCCACTTGCCGAGGACGAGTTTCATGATGGGCTCTCCCCAGCCGGTAAGCGAAACGGCGGCGGAAAGATTGTCGGCATAGCAGCCGCAGCCGATGAGCGAGGAATCTCCGACGCGGCCGGGAGATTTATTCAGCGTGCCGCCGGTGGAGGTGGCGGCGGCCAGATTGCCGTGACCGTCGAGCGCGACGGCACCGACGGTATCGTGCGATGTGGCGGCGTGCAGTGGACTGAGCTGGGGTGGATGCGAAGCTGCCGCGGGGGTGGGTTCGGCAAGTCCGTTACGCTGTTTTAGCTGCGCCTCGGCGAGGTGGCGTCGTTCGCGATCGATGACCAGCTCTGAGTTGTCGATGAGGGACATGCCGTGTTCGGCGGCAAACGCTTCTGCGCCTGCGCCGACAAAATACACGTGCGGGCTGAGGTCCATGACCAATCGTGCCGCGTGAATGGGATTGCGGAGCCGCTCCACACAGGCAACACCGCCGGCGCGCAGCGTGGCGCCGTCCATCAGCAACGCGTCCAATTGCACACGACCGTCGCCGGTGAGGAAGCTGCCTCGTCCTGCATCGAAGGCTTCGTCGTCCTCCATGACGGCGACGGCAGCCTCGACTGCGTCGACAGCCGACGCGCCTTTTTCCAGCAGCGCATAGCCGGCAGCCAGCGCATTGGATACGCCTTGGCGATGCGGCTCGACCAGATCGTCCGGGATGTCCCATGCGCCGCCATGGACGGCAAGGACGGGTGCAATCTTGAAAGTCACTGGATCTATTGTAGTGCGTGAAATAGCGACAGAAGTTTTCCGGTTTGTTGAAGAATTTGGCTGCCTGCAGGCGGCGGGTTTTACGCGATGGGATGGAAGAATCTGGACCCTCCCACATCTCCCCGCACACAACGCGGGTAGATATAGGGCACCCAGATTTTTTCTGTTCGAGCAAACCGCAGGTCCCTCCGCGGAGCCTGCCCTGAGCGAAGCCGAAGGGGTCGGGATGACAATTCTTCATCTTCAATCCCCACTCAAGCCAACGGCAGGCTTGAATGGGCCACCAGCGAAATCTATATGCAGTGCGTGAATTGGGGCGGAAATTTTTCAACAAGGAGATTGGCGGCGCGGGAAACGCTCAATCCCACATCTCAAAAGCGAGATGTGGGGCACCCGGGTTTTCGCTGGAAGGAAAACGTTTTATCCCACTCAACTCCAATGAAGAAGCGACGTCAGCGAACGGGGGCGAGGCGACGCGTCTGCTCATACGTGTAGCGGATGCGGTGAATCACGGTAATCGTGGAGAGTACGGCCAGGACCCAGAGGACGGGCGCCATTGCTCCCCAGCGGTTGAACAGAGCGCCCAGAATGATGAGCACGACGCGCTCCGGCCGCTCCATAAAGCCGACTTTGCAGGAGCCGATGAGGGCTTCTGCGCGAGCGCGGGTGTAGCTGACCATCAGGGAGGTGACCATGACGAAGGCCGTGAGAAACACATAAAAGAGGCGGTCGGCGCGGGCGTAGTAGACGAGCAAGCCAAAGAACAGGGCAACGTCGGAATAGCGGTCGATGACGGAATCGAAGAAGGCGCCGAAGACGGTGACCTGATGGGTCTGGCGGGCAACGCGGCCATCGACCATGTCGAAGATACCCGCGCCAATGATGACCAGCGCGGCGTAGGCGAACATGCGTACATTGTTTTGGGGTCGGGCAAAGCCGAACAGGAAGGCGGCGCCGGTGTTGATGACCAGGCCCATAAACGTAAGTACGTTGGGCGAAATGCGCGTCAGGGCCAGACCGTTCACGATCTTCTGCAGGATGAATCCGCAACCTTTTCCAAACGCGCTTGTCCAGGTCATTTCATACCGCCATTTCGGTACGCTGCCAATCCACGACGAGGTTACTCCTTAGCATCGTGGATGGTGATGAGTTCAAGAATCTCCAGCTCGCGGTTGCCGTTGGGGGTAACGACAGTGGCCACATCGCCGACCTGCTTGCCCACCAAGCTGCGGCCGATCGGAGACGTGGTCGAGATCAAACCTTTGCTGACGTCGGACTCTTCGCTGGTGACCAGCTTGTACTCAATTTTCTCATCCTTGGAAGAATCATAAACCGTCACCTTGGAGCCGAAGGCGGCCCGGTCGCGGGGAATGTTCGACAGGTTGACCAGAGAGAGCTCCGCCATGCGCTGTTTCAACTGGCCGAGGCGGGCGTTGACGAACACCTGGCGCTGCTTGGCCATGTGATACTCGGCGTTCTCGCTGAGGTCGCCGAGGGAGGCGGCTTTCTTGATTTCCAGGGGAAGCTCGTGCGTCAGCTCGTGCTCGAGCTGACGAATCTCCGCTTCCAGTTGCTTTTTAATATGTTCCGTCATGAGACCATCCGGGACCGCATCGAGACTGCAAGAAATACGCGAAATCCCTGACAAGTGGGATGCCACGGCATCGGCTTGTTGCAATTGCATTATTATACCGGTGAAGTTGGAAGGTGTTGAACGGAGTGTGCGGGCGGCTGCATCCGGGCATAGCCAGCGCGGGCGGAGATGAGGATGCGGCAAGGTAGGCTGGAAATTGCCCCTGCGCAAGCCAACAGCCTTTTTGGCTCGCGTGGGGCTAGCGATGCGCGTCGAGCCAGCTTTGCAAAATCAGCACGGCGGCGATCTGGTCGATCACATCTTTTCTGTCGCGCGCACCTCGTCCCACGGCGTCCAGATGGCGGTGGGCTTCGGCGGTGCTGAGGCGCTCATCCCACAGATGCACCGGCAAGTTGAATTCCGCTCGTAGACTGTCGGCAAATTTTTCCGCCGCGAGGGCGCGCGGGCTGCGGTCGCCGGAGAGATGAATCGGCCAGCCGAGGACGATCCCGCCACAGGCATAGCGTCGCAGCAGTCGGCCCAATGAACGCAAATCGTTGCGTGCATTGGTGTGCACGATGGTCAGCAAGGGTTGCGCGGTCAGGCCCAGTTCATCCGAAATGGCCACGCCGATTCTTCGCGCGCCATGGTCGAGCCCCAGAATGCGTGCAACAACCTGCGGCGCGGCGGGCACTTCGGAAGATTTCGACGAAGTTGGCAGGGTCTCCACGAGGGTGATGGTACCCGAAATGGTGAGTGGATCGCGCCTGAAGTGGCCCGTACCGCCTACAATATAGGGAAGCGTTTGTATTCCCTGGAGTTCGTGTCCGCCGTGCGTGCGTTCCTACTGTTTGTCCTAGTTCTGGTACTGGCCTCTGCGGGCGCATACTTCCTGCTGGTCCTGCCGTATGGGCCGTCGACGCGCACGCTGGTCGCCATTGCGCCGGGTACCTCAGTCCAAGGGATTGGCTGGACGCTCCAGAAAAACGGCATCGTTCGCAATCGTTTCGCCTTCGACCTGTTGGCGCGGGTGGAGCGGCGCACGCTGAAGGCGGGGGTCTATCGCTTCGATCGTCCCGCGCCATTGCTGGATGTGTACCAACG
This sequence comes from Acidobacteriota bacterium, assembly GCA_021791935.1. Taxonomy (GTDB): domain Bacteria; phylum Acidobacteriota; class Terriglobia; order Terriglobales; family Acidobacteriaceae; genus JAKAAZ01. The sequence goes on along the minus strand of JAJYVR010000044.1, from coordinate 11,538 downwards.
CCTGCGCATCGGCGATGTGTATACCATCGCGTTGACCATTCCAGAAGGCTACAACATGTTCGACGTTGCCGCCGCCATGGAGAAAGCCGGCCTGGGTCCGCGCAACGCGTTCATGGCCGCCGAACGGCAGGACACGGGTTTGATTCGCGATCTGGACCCAAACGCGCCGAGTCTGGAGGGATATCTTTTCCCGGACACGTACAAGCTGGCGCCGAACATGATGCCGGAACAGATTTTAGGAGAGATGGTGCAACATTTTCGCCAGGAAGCGCAGCGACTGGGACTGACGCAAAATATTCCCGCAACGGTGATTCTGGCCTCATTAGTGGAGCGGGAAACGCCGGTGGGGACAGATCGGCCCATGGTGGCCAGCGTGTTCCAGAATCGACTGGCGCGGAAGATGCCGCTCGATACCGATCCATCGATCATTTACGCGGCGCTGTTAGATAAGCGCTACCGCGGAACGATCTATGCATCCGATTTAAAGGCCCAGTCTCCGTACAACACCTATACCCATACGGGGTTGCCTCCCGGGCCAATCTGCAATCCTGGAGTTCCCTCCTTGGAAGCCGCCATGCACCCCGCCAAGACAAACTTTCTCTACTTCGTCAGCGATCCCGCGAGCCCAGGACATTCCCGCTTTGCGGCGACGCTGCAGGAACACCAAAGAAACGTAGCAGTCTATCGCAAGGCGCGACCCTCGCAACAGCCAGGAGATGGCAGGTAATTTGGAGCGACCGCTGGCTAATTTTCGAAGGTTTTTTTTGTTGCCAAAGCCCGGCAGCCGTCCGCGCGCATGTCTGACGATCCTGGCGTGTTTGCCCATGCTGGCGTTCAGCGGCTGCCTGAAACATACGCGCGTTCTGGAGCGGCCACAGGCGCCAGGAGTGGTGTTGTCTGCCAGCGCAAAGCAGTTGATCCAGCAACTCGACGATCGCTACAACACGATCCATTCGATGCTTGCGACGGTGCTGATTCGTGCCTCCGTCGGCGGAGCGGCCAAAGGCAAGGAGACCGATTACACCTCGATACGCGGCTACATTCTGCTGCGACAGCCTTCCATGTTGCACGTCCTCGGGATGCTGCCCGTCATCGACACCCGCGCTTTCGACATGGTCAGCAATGGAAAGCATTTCACCTTGCTGGTGCCGCCGAAAAGCCTGGCCGTCACGGGCACGGGCACTGTGACCACCCCATCGCCGAATCCGCTGATGAACCTGAGGCCCGCGGTCTTCTACGACTCCATGCTGGTCAGGAAAGTGGAGCCGGACGAGCTGGTGTACGTAACCAACAATACCCGCGTGGAACGCGATCCGCACACCCACAAGTTGCTGCAGGAACCGGACTACGATCTGGGCATTTTGCGGCGGCGGGGCGATAGTCAAGAGCTGATGCCGGAACGCGTGGTCCACATCAGCCGGACGAACCTGCTGCCCTATCAACTGGACCAATACAACGATCAAGGCGTCTTGGTCACCAAGACGTTGTACAGCAATTACCAGACCTTCGACCAAATTCCCTATCCGACGAAAATCCGGATCAGCCGCCCCATCGATGGCTATCAAATCACGTTGACCATTGAGAAGCTGACTTTCAACCATCCGCTGGCGGACAATCAATTTGAATTGAAAATCCCTCCTGGGACGAAGATAAAGAAACTGCCGTAGGCCCGTGAACAAGCAGAAAACCCGGGTTTCTTTATTTTGTCCCGTCCAACATGAGCGGGGTGCCCAACTTCCAGGTCGTTGACGAAAAGGCAGAAGAAGAAGAGAAAAACAAGATTCGTCGCATAGGCTGGGCACTCGACAGGCAATCCACGAATCCCAGCCATGCCCATCTTTGGCAACGAAGAGATCATTCAGCCAGGATGTTTCTCACTCACGTCGCCCCGTCCTTGGCCAACGGAGAACGGAAGATCGTCTGAACCGTAAGCGTGGGCTTAACCGGTGGCGGCAACCGGCGCCGGGACGTCCGGCTTTTTCTTCAGCAGCTTCAGTGCCGGAGCGGTCATCGCCGTGGTGATCAATGCGACCAGCACCAGAATCGTGAACAACTGCGTATTGATCGCCCCGGCTTTTAACGCCAAGTTCACGACCACCAGGTCGATCAGGCCGCGGGTATTCATCAGGAAGCCCAGCAACATCGATTCCCGCAGCGGCAGATTCGATTTGCGCGCGCCAAAATAGGTGCCGCCCACTTTTCCCGCAATGGCAACCGCCAGCAGAACAACGAACCAGAGAAAAACATTCTTGCCGCCAAGGTCGCGAAACTCCGTGTGGATGCCGGTCACCGCAAAAAACACCGGCAACAGCAACACAGAAACCAGCGGATGGATCGTCCGCTCCAACTGGCGATGCCAATGGTGCAGGCGCGGGACGCACATGCCCGCCAGAAACGCGCCGAAGAGCGCATGAACACCGAGGCGTTCGGTGACGAAGGCGCAGCCAAGGATAAAGACCAGGAAAACCGCCAGCAACACCTGCGAAATGTTGGGCGCGCCTTTCCATCGAACCAGCTTGGCCAATGCCGGACGCACAACTCCCAGCAGGAAAACGCCGAACGCCACCAGCAAAAGCATCTTCAACAGCAGGATCCAGATGGAGGCGTTGACGGAGTCGATCATCAATGCGACGGCCAGCAAAATCCAGCCCAGCACATCGGCAATGGCGGCGCAAACCAGCGCCAGCGTGTTCAGCTTGGCATCGCCTGTTCCGTTATCGCGCAGCATTCGCGCCAAAACAGGAAAGGCGGTGGTGCTGAGTCCGACGCCGACAAACAACAGGAAAGCCGCGAAGTTCGCAGTGGTTCCGTGGAAGTTGCGGTACATGACGACACCCAGCCCGCAGCCCAGCGCAAATGGAACCGCCATGGAGAGCAGGCTGATCTTCATCGCAATTTGCCGCTGCTTCCACACAGACTCAAAATCCAGGTTCATCCCTTCCAGAAACAGGTAGAGGACCATGCCCAGCTCGCTGACCAGAGACAGCGTATGCAGGGAGTTGGGAGGAAACAGATTGGCGATCAAATGCGGCATGGCATAGCCGAACACTGAGCGTCCCAGAAGAATGCCGCCGAACATTTCTCCCACCACCTGCGGCTGGCCCAGTTTGCCCAGCAATACACCGCACAGGCCGGTAACCAACACAATGACGGCGATCTGTAATAGGAACAGTGCGAGTGCGCTCATGCGTGAATGGAATTCCTTTTCCAGTTGTATCAGGATTGTTGAGAGGAATGTTGTGGAGGGAAGTTGCGACTGCTTTTATTTCTACCGCGGCGATGCAGGATCGCAGAATGGAAAGTGAGTCGAGGCACAAGTCCAGCAGAAACTGTGCAGTTTGACTCACGGCAGAGACGGCTCCGTGTGCCGGCAAATTGCGGCTCGCGAAGAATCCGCGCAGGTCAGTTGTTTGAGCGCGCAGACCGCCTGCGGGAACAGCAAAAATCGTCAGTCGCGGCTTAATAGCGATTGAATTCGCGAATGGTGCCGCTGACTCCATGCGCGGCCCTGCCCACCGCATTCTGCGTCGCGCCCGCAATCTGGTCGACCACTCCCCGCCCGGCAAGGTCGTCATTCCCCGTGATGCGGCCGATGCCTTCCTTCACTCTCCCCAGCAGACCGCGCCCGGTTCCTGCGATGCGCTGCCTGCTTCCCCACAGGTCGGTTCTGTCTGCGGCTTCGTCCAGTTCGTTATACTCTGCGGCATAGCGGCAGGCACGGCGATCCAAAATGATATACGTGGCAACAATGCCCAGTGCAAGCGGTATCCAGACTTGGCGTTTCATTCGTTTTCTCCCGTACCAGGTAAGATGCCGACGGGACCCTCGGCGGTTACGGCGAGCCGCCGGTTCGAAGCGACGAAAAATCATACTTCGCCACTGCCGCAGAGTCCGCAACCGCAGAAGGCGTACGCCGGAAACTTGGAAGCTGCGGTCCGTCCTCCTGCATCCCACCCTTCAGGCAAAGGAGTAGGAATGACGACAGCCAATCCAGAAAAAACGGACGAGAATGACGGCGCGGATTCAACCGCGACCTCCGTAGCAAGCCCCATCGTAAGATGGATCGATCGCTAGGCGTCCGCCGGAACCGAAAATTCCCTGGGAGCGGAGAGCATCCGGGATGGTCGCCCCGCCGCCAAAAGCAACGTGGTGGAGGCAATCGACGAGATGGGGTCGGGTACGTCCAGCTAAGTTCGCGACTAGCCTCTATTTTTCAATAAGTTACAGAAATGTTAAATATGACATAAATACGCTCATATAATCTTCCTGTTTTATGCTATAGTATTTCTAGAAGCTTGACTGGGCTGCCGAACCTCGCCCACCAGCTTCCATCTATTTCATCGATCTGTGTAGGAGGAATTTCATGGCGATCACTCGTTGGACACCGTTTCAAGACATGTACGCGCTTCAGAACCGGCTCAGTTCCCTGTTGCGGGAGTTTGACGACCGGGGAGGGGATGAATCCCTCGCGTCGAGCGCATTCGTTCCGCCCGTCGACATCTATGAAGATGCCAACCACATTGTGCTGAAGCTAGAGGTTCCCGGCATGAAACTGGAGGACTTCGACATTCAATTGGAGAACAACGCGCTGACCGTCCGCGGCGAGCGCCGCTTCGAGAAGGAAACCAAGGAAGAGAACTACCATCGCGTGGAGCGTCGCTATGGCAGCTTCGCCCGCGTGTTCACACTGCCGAATACGCTGGATCAGGAGAACGTCAAGGCGCATTACGATGCCGGCGTTTTAAATATCGAGCTGGGCAAGCGCGCCGAAGCCAAGCCGAAACATATTCAAGTTTCGGTCAGCGGAGGGACTGCCGGCGGCGGCCCGAAAACCGTCGAGTCGAAGCACGCGGAATCGAAACCCGCGGCCTAATCGCTTCGAGGCAAAATTCGCCGGGATGAGTGCATCCAGGCAGGGCAGGCGATTCGCGGCAGGCGCGACTCCTGCCCTGTTTTCTTCATCCATATCGTATATAGATCGAGCAATTTAAAAGCTCATACGAAAGCAGGGCACCGACGATGGCCGTTCGCTGGGACAAACTTACCGTAAAAGCGCAGGACGCCGTACAGACGGCCACCACTTTGGCCAGCGACAACGGCAATCCGGAGTTGCAGCCGACCCATCTTCTGCTGGCCTTGCTGCAGGACAAAGAAGGCATTGTCGCGCCGGTGCTGCAGAAGTCCGGCGCCAATTCCGACGCATTGCGCGCGCGACTCGAAAAGGCGGTCGCCACATTTCCCAAAGTTTCCGGCGACTACAGCCAGGCGCAGCCCTCGAAAGCCTTTCTGAAAGTCGTCGAACAGGCTTTCCAAGAGGCCGCCAACTTCAAAGATGACTACGTCTCCACCGAGCACTTGCTGCTCGCCATCGCGCAGCAGAAAAACGATCCGGCGCAGATAGCGCTGGCGGCGGAAGGCGCGAATCACGATGCCATTCTGCGTGCGCTGACCACCGTGCGCGGCACCCAGCGCGTGACCGATCAAAATCCTGAAGCGAAATTTCAGGCGCTGGAGCGCTACGCTCGCGACCTCACCGAGCTGGCGCGTCGCGGCAAGCTGGATCCGGTGATCGGTCGCGATGAAGAGATTCGTCGCGTGGTGCAGGTGCTGTCTCGCCGCACAAAAAACAATCCTGTGTTGATTGGCGAGCCCGGCGTCGGCAAAACCGCCATCGTCGAAGGCCTTGCGAGGCGCATTGTTTCCGGCGACGTGCCGGACGTGCTGCGCGACAAGCGCGTCATCTCGCTCGACCTCGGCGCGATGCTGGCCGGCGCAAAGTATCGCGGGGAATTTGAAGACCGCCTGAAGGCCGTGCTGAAGGACATTGAAGATGCCCAGGGCGGAATCATTCTCTTTATCGACGAGCTGCACACCCTGGTCGGCGCGGGTGCGGCGGAAGGCGCGATCGACGCCAGCAACATGTTGAAGCCGGCGCTGGCGCGTGGCGAGCTGCGGGCCATCGGCGCCACCACGCTGAACGAATATCGCAAATACATCGAGAAAGATGCGGCCCTGGAGCGGCGATTTCAAATCGTCTATGTCGGCGAGCCGAATGTCGAGGACACCATCGCGATTCTGCGCGGCCTGAAAGATCGCTATGAAGCGCATCACAATGTGCGCATCAAGGACTCCGCCATTGTCGCGGCGGCCACGCTGTCGCATCGCTATATCTCCGATCGCTTTCTGCCCGACAAAGCCATCGATCTGGTAGACGAGGCTGCAGCTTCGCTCGCCATTCAAATTGGTTCCGTTCCCACGGAAATCGATCGACTGGAACGTCGCGCCACCTCGCTTGAAATTGAGCGCACCGCGCTGAAGCGCGAGAAGGACGAAAACTCCAAAGAGCGTCTGCAAGAAGTGACCAGGGAACTGGCCACGCTGCATGAAGAAATTGCCGCTCTGCGCGCGCATTGGCAGAAGGAGCGCGGCGATATCACTCGTCTAGCGGAGCTGAAAAAGCAGGTGGAAGCCTTGCGTCAGGATGCGGAGGAGCAAACCCGGCGTGGGAATTTTGAACGGGTGGCGCAAATCCAGTATGGCGAACTGCCGAAATTGGAAGCCGGGCTAAAGCAGTTGAACGCCGCACAGGATGGCGCTGCCGGCGGCCCACGCATGTTGAAAGAGGAAGTCGACGAGGAAGACATTGCGCGCATCGTCAGCAAGTGGACCGGGATTCCCATCTCAAAAATGCTGGAAGGCGAAGTGCAGAAGCTGGTGCGGATGGAAGACCGTCTGCGCGAGCGTGTCGTTGGCCAGGACGAAGCGCTGCGCGTGGTGGCGAACGCGATTCGTCGCTCGCGGGCGGGACTCAGCGATCCCAAACGCCCCATCGGCTCCTTCATTTTTCTGGGCCCGACCGGCGTGGGCAAAACGGAAACCGCGCGGGCGCTGGCGGAATTTTTGTTCGACGATGAACAGGCCATGACCCGCATCGACATGTCGGAGTACATGGAGAAGCACGCGGTTTCGCGCCTGATTGGCGCGCCCCCTGGCTATGTCGGCCATGACGAGGGCGGCCAGTTGACCGAGGCCGTGCGTCGCCGTCCGTACTCCGTGGTGCTGTTCGATGAGATTGAAAAGGCGCATCCGGATGTCTTCAACGTGCTGCTGCAGGTGCTCGACGACGGCCGCCTGACCGATTCGCGCGGCCGTACGGTGGACTTTAAGAACACCGTGCTTATCATGACTTCCAATTTAGGCGCGCAATTTTTGAACAACGAAGCGCTGGAGGATGAATCGTCCTTCGATGCCGCCCGCGAACAGGTCATGCAGATCCTGCGGCAAAGTTTTCGTCCGGAGTTTCTCAATCGCGTCGACGACATTGTGATTTTCCGTCCGCTGGGCGAGGAGCAGTTGGAGCATATCCTGACGCTGCGGATTGCGGACCTGAATCGTATGCTCGCCGATCGCCGCATCGTTGTCGAAATGACGGAGCAGGCCAAGCGTCAGCTATTGTTAAGCGGCTACGATCGCGTTTATGGCGCTCGCCCGTTGAAGCGCGCCATTCAACGCCTGATCCAGGACCCGCTGGCCATCAAGATCCTCGATGGCGAAGTGGTCCATGGCGACCACGTCCTGCTCGACGCTGATCCCCTGCACAATCGCCTGCAGATTCAAGTCCTCGCACGCACAGAAGTGAATCTGGGGTGAAGAAGAATCCCAGGCCCCAGAGTGGATTGTCGGTGAATGCCGCGGATGCTAAAAAAAAGAGTCATTCTGAGCGGAGCGGAGTGAAGAATCCGAAGAATATTGCCTTGGGTTGAGTTGCCAGCACCCTCTGCCGATAGAAAGCCTCCTAGGGGCAACAGCCCACGGATTCTTCAACCGTTTACGGCGTCCTTCAACTGCGCTCAGGGCAGGCTCTTATAAGCCGTGCCTTGATACAAACCGGACTTCATCGTTACGGATAGGGAACTCGCTTCTAGTTTTTCGTTCGGAGCTTCCAGAGGATTTGGCGGAGGATGCCGAGCCAGGTGGAGGCGTCGTCTGAAGAGAGGCGCATACGCCGGACCATGCGTCGGACGATTTCTTCACGGGACCCGTTCGATTCCGCGCCGATGTATTCGCTGACGCGGAGTGTCTCGATCAGCAACGCGGTGACGCGCTCCGCTTCCTGCGCGGACGCGGGCGGCGTTTCCGCGGACCGGGAAGGGATGGCGGTTTCGCGGGCGATTTCATACAGACTGACGGCGACGGCGTGGCCCAGGTTCATGGAGGGTTGTTCCTCGCTGGTGGGAATGTGCATCAGCCAGTGGCAATGGCTGAGGTCGTCGTTCGACAAGCCGAACTTCTCCGAGCCGAACAGGATTGCGACGCGCGAACGATCGGCTGCCGGCGCGTGCAGTTCTTGCAGAATCGACGCTGCGCCGTCTTTCAGAAGTTTGACGGGATGTTGGGGCTGTCGATGTCCGATGGCGGAGGCGCCGACAACCAGCGTGCAATCTGCAACGGCATCGGCGACGGATTGAAATTCTTCCGCATGGGCGAGCACGGCGGAGGCGCCCACGGCGGAGCGGGCCTCGCGAAAGGCAAGCTGGTAGGGATGCACGACGCGCAGGCGATGAAAGCCGAAGTTGCACATGGCGCGCGCAACCGCCCCGATGTTGAGGGGGTTTCGCGTGGAGATGAGGACAACGCAAAGACTGTCAGGATCCAAGAGACTGGGCACGAAGCCCTATTTTAGAACGCGGAACGGGTCGCCACAGCCACTGCGGGAATCGCGTTGGCGTCGGAAACCACATCGGTGAGCGAAGGGATCGCGCCCAGCAGTCCGGCGTGGTTGCCTAAGGCAGCCGGTAAAATCCTCACGGGTCCGCTGGGCGTCCAGGAATACTTGCCGACGTAGTCGCGGATGTAGGGCAGGATGATATCGCCGCTGCGCATGACGCCGCCGCCAATGACGACGAGCTCCGGGCCGTAGGCATGGATGAGGCCGACCGTTCCGCAGGCCCAGACATGCAGGCAGCGATCGCGCACGGCCGTGGCGACGGGGTCTCCCTCGCGGGCGAGCGCAAACAGAGCGCGGAAGTCGATGCGTTCGACGGTAGCGAGGCGGCTGTGCTCAAACCCAGGCCATTCCCTTGCGATCAGCGGCAAGGCCCATCCGGAGGCCTCCGCTTCCATGCAGCCAAAACCGCCGCAGGTGCATTTTCTGCCTGTAAACAGGGCGGGAATGTGGCCGCCGAGGCAGCCGCCCTGCACTTGTTTGGTGCGGTAGACTTTGCCGCCGGCCATGGCTGCCCCGCCGATGCCGGTGCCGAGCGTGATCATCACTACATCGTCCGCGCCTTTCGCCGCGCCGGCGTACCATTCGCCCAGCAGGGCCATGCGGGCGTCGTTTTCTATCGTGAAGGGCAGAGAAAATTCTGCGCGGCACCAGGCGGGAAGGTCGATTCCAGGGGAATCCTCGAACTTGCCGTTGGTGGAGAGCACGCGGCCTGTCGTGCGGTCCACCATGGCCGCGCAGCCCATGGCGACACCGATGCAGTCTTCGGCGGGAATTTTGAGCTTCGCAAGCATGTCGTAGACGATGGTTTTAAACAGCGGCAGGAGTGGGCGGAGTTCTGCGCCGGGGTCGACGGAGATTTCCCGCGACTGGAGGATGGCATCGTCTTCCACCACTGCAAGGGTGACGTGGGAGCCGCCGAGATCAAGGGAAATGGCTTTCATGGTGTACCTGGCGTGGTGAGTCGAAAGTTCGTTGCAGTCAGCCTCAGCGCTGGTTCCGATGCAGGCCGAAGTAGACGCAGTCCTTCCGCCTCGGTCGCCGCGGCGACCTCTGGCCGGAATGACAAATGTATGTGGCGCATTTAAGACTCACCATACTGGAGGCGAAATTGAGCAAAAACCAGGAATGTTCAGAATACTTGAAATCTAGACGACTGGGGTGGGCGGAAGGTTGCAGGTGGGAACGTCATTCGCGCGGGAGATTTCAATTGCCTGGCGCGGCAAGGCTTCTATGAGACGGCTGGTGTTGTCAAGGTTTTTGTCTTTGCATTTGCATTTTCCTTAGTGGCGTTTTTGCTTTTGTTCTTGTTGGTTCGTGTTTTGTGGATTCATCTCGGGCTTCTATACGCACTCGCTGGGAGCCGCTGTGGGCTCGGTGCCTGATGGGGCCCGATGGAGATGAATCGGGGCTGCTATCTGCAACTCGGCCTATGACGACCCAGCCTTTTCCCGCAGTCACCCGAACACGAGATTGATTTGCACTTGCCACTTTTACTCAAAACCTCTGCTCACGACCTTTGCCGCTTCACTGCCATCTTGCCGGTTGTACTGCGGTTGAGGCGCAACCCATTCCCGGTTGCCGGATGGGCAGCTCAGGCCGCCGCCCTGGCCGCTTGCGGGAAGGGCGGGAAACGCTGGCCGTTGCGCCACATGCGGTGCAGGATCACCGCCAGTTTGCGGGCGACGGCAACGATGGCGCGCTTTTTGCCGCGCTGGCCGCCACTGGCAGCCAGCTTCAGGCCCCAGCGACGCAACTCGGAATCCGGACCCAAGCGTCCCCGGATGTATTGCGCCGACTGCACCAGCAGACTGCGCAGGCAACGGTCGCCGGTCTTGGAGATGCGCCTTTGCGGGTCCGCGTCGCCGGACTGGCTCTGAGCGGGACGCAGGCCGAGGAAGGCGCCCGCCGCGCGGTTGCTGGCCGCGCCGGGCCGGTCCAGGGGCAGCACATAGGCGGCGGCGACGATCGGCCCCACCCCAGGCACGGTACGCAGCCGGCGGATCTCCGGATACTTGTCGGCCAGCTTTTCGACCTGCTTGTCCATGCCCTCGATCTGCGCATTGAGCAGCGCGATCTGCTGCGCCAACGGGGTGGCGACTGCGGTCAGGGCGGGATCGCAGCCCCCACCCAGATAGGAAGAGATTCGGTCGAGCAGGCGGGAAGACGGCCGCCGGCGCTCTTGATCAACCCGCGCAACGCATTGACGATCATGGTCCGGGCCCGCACCGGCGTGGCGCGCGCATGGACCAGATTCAGGTCCAACTGGCGCTCGAAACTGCGATGCTCAAGCGGCGAAAGCAGCTTGGGATCGTAGGCGGCAATGCGCGCCAGCTTCTCGGCATCGTTGCGGTCGTTCTTCGATTCGCTGTCGGTGATGGCCGGAATCTTGCGTGCGTTGGCCACGATCACCTGGTGCCCCAGTGCGGTCAGCAAACGGCCGACCCAGGGCGAATGGATGCCGCATTCCAAGGCAATGCGCAGACAAGGCTCCCCCTCGAAATGCCGCCGTAGCGCCGCCTCAGTGCTTTGTATGCGCCCTTCTTCGATCGCCTCCCCGTCCCTCAATAGGCAATAGTGGCTGTAGCGGTCGCCCATATCCAGGCCCAGGGTCATCTCCGGCTTGTTTGTCGCTTCCATCTTGCGCATTGGTTTGCTAACCTTCTTCATCGGCTGGTCTCCTCTTATTCTAATGAGCGTTCATGTTAAGACTAACAATCCAGGGCCAAGCGGTGAGGCTTCGAAGTTCGTCCGCACGGGCAGCCAAACGGGGCAAGCCAACTTCCAACTGCCGGATGACCGCATCCAAGTGG